>JBEANW010000113.1:0-9331 GCA_041165225.1 Cyanobacteriota bacterium
CTGTGGGGGAAGATCAAAAACAACACTTGGAATTGACCAGGGACATTGCTGGAAGAGTTAATGATCAATTTGGCAAAGAGCAGCAGCCTATTTTAAAAGTGCCTGAAGCAATGATTCGTCAGGCTGGGGCGCGGGTTATGAGCCTGACGGATGGGACTAAAAAAATGTCAAAATCCGACCCTTCAGAACTTAGTCGCCTGGAGTTACTGGATTCTCCTGATGCCATTAGGCGTAAGATTAAAAAGTGTAAAACTGATCCCATCAAGGGACTCGCTTTTGATGATCCTGAGCGTCCTGAATGTCATAATTTGCTGACTCTTTATCAAATTCTTGGCAATAAATCCAAAGCAGCAGTAGCGGCAGAATGCCAAGATCTGGGCTGGGGGCAATTTAAACCATTGTTAACCGAAACAGCGATCGCAGCTCTCGAACCAATTCAACATCGATATTATGAGTTAATGAATAATCGAGATTATTTGGATGAGGTATTGCGGGAGGGTTCAAGTAAAGCTAGTGCAGTAGCCAACCAAACCTTAAAGCGAGTTAAAGATGCCCTGGGATTTTTACCTCCGCTATGATAGTTAATCGTCAATTCTGGTAATTTTATAAAAATTATTAATTTAATAATGACTAATAATTTTCGACAGGCAGTATCAGAGCAAAAGTTTTTACTGACAGCGGAAGTTGCTCCCCCCAAAGGGGGCAATCCTGCCCGCATGATGGAAGTAGCAGCACAATTGAAAGGTCGAGTCCATGCAGTCAATGTTACGGATGGTAGCCGTGCCGTGTTGAGAATGTCTTCCATCGCCGCTTCGACGATTCTCTTGCACCATGATATCGAACCAGTATGTCAGTTTGCCTGTCGCGATCGCAACTGCATTGGTTTGCAAGCTGACTTAATGGGTGCTTATGCCCTAGGTATTCGTAATGTTTTGGCTTTAACAGGAGATCCTGTTAAAGCAGGAGATCATCCACAATCTAGAGCAGTATTTGAATTGGAATCCGTCAGGCTATTAAAGTTAATTAGCAAACTCAATCAGGGAATCGATTTTAATGACAAGACGATGCCCGACGATGCCCTGAACTTATTTCCTGGAGCAGCGGTAGATCCACAATTAAAAAGCTGGTCAAGTCTGCAAAAACGGTTTGAACAGAAACTGGAAGCAGGAGCGCAATTCTTTCAAAGTCAGATGATTACTGATTTTGACAAGCTCGATAAATTTATGACCCAAATCGCCTCCATTAGCGATAAACCCGTCTTAGCGGGCATCTTTCTCTTAAAATCTGCTAAAAATGCTCATTTCATCAACAAATATGTCCCAGGCGTAAATATCCCCGATGCTATTATCGAACGTTTAGCCAAGGCGGACAAACCTCTAGAGGAAGGAGTTAAAATCGCTGCGGAGCAGGTGAAAATCGCTCAAGGTATCTGTCAGGGAGTACACTTAATGGCAGTTAAGCGGGAAGATTTAATTCCCGAAATTCTCAACCAAGCAGGAATTAAAGCCCTAAGCAGCTAACTAACCTCAATAACTAGAGATAAGATCGGAAAAATTTAGTCATGTTTACAGATGTCTTGAATCTTCCTATAAACAGCGATCGCGCAAATAGAGCAGATCAAATCTTAACTTTAAATAACATGAATTGGTCTGATTATGAGCAATTATTGGTATCAGATATAGGATACAAAGCATCTTATTGGGATGGAGTTATAACAATTGTGTCTCCAAGTAAAAATCATGAAAGAATAGCAGAAATTATTAATGGTTTAATTAAAACTTATTGCCGTAAATATAATTTGATTTATTTTCCGCTGGGTTCGACTACTATTAAAAATCCACCTCTAGCGGGTAAAGAACCAGACCATAGCTTTGCTTTTGAAATAGATAAACCTATTCCCGATCTAGCTATAGAAGTTACGTATACAAGTGGGAGCATTGCAGACCTAGAAAAGTATCAATCTTTAGGAGTCAAAGAAGTTTGGTTGTGGCAAAATAATAAAATTGCATTTTATCAATTGGTCGATTCTGAATATTTAGAAACACAAAATAGTATTTGTTTACCCAAAATATCTTCTAACTTTTTAATTACATTTGTTAATAGAGGATTGATGGAAACACCACTAACTATCGAAGAAGATTTTTATCAACAATTGGGCTAAAAGGGTACAAGGCGATCGCTTTTTCAATTGCTGTTTTAAGGATTTTCTCCTGTTCCAGAATTCCACTTATATCAAGTTCGTATAATCTCTTTAATGTCGATTATTTTAACCCAGCTAAGTAATCAGATTAATTTGAGGACATAAACTCTGCCCTAATCATGGGAAATCCAATCGAGATATTTGGGTTCATCAATTAGCTCTTGAGCCAAGAGGAAGCTAGATATAGTCCAGTTTTGATACTTTCTTGCTTCTTTCCCCACTAGACGACCATTTTTGCCGTCATAGTATTCTGCCCACTCGTCTTTATGTAAACGTTTGGCAGCAATATCAATAGCTCTTTGGGCTAGGTCTAAACGATTCATTTTGACCGCTGCTGCCACAAAAAAACCTAAGAGAACGGGCCAATTACCTCCATTATGATACGACCAAGGACGATTTTTAGGGTCACAGCCCGTCAGGATCTGCCAGTCTCGATTCTTGAGGGCGGGAAAGCAAATTTTCATCGGCATCCAGCCAATTAGATCTTCCCATTTTTGTTCAATGGTGTGCATGATAATTTGCCCCTGTTGCAGCGTCACCAGGGAGGATAGAATCGACATCATATTGCCTAGAGCAAAAAATCGACAGTCCAAATGAGAGGGGCCTAGATTACCAGCTAAATAGCCCCCATGCTCAGGGAACCATTCACTGAGTTCGGCATAGGGAATTGATTCAGCATAGATATTAAACTGGTTTAAGGCATCTTCACCATATTCTTCTGCATGGTAGCGATAGATTACATTGAGCTTTTCTAGATCTAGCCAATAATTATGGCGCATGTGGCTAGTTAAAGGGGGGAGGCGATTTTCAATTGCCTGAAGAATTTTGACATTTTCCTTGTTATAGAGCAACAATTCTTTGGCACAGCGCAGAGTATTATGAAAGAGTGCCTGAATCTCTAAAGGATGACCATTAATGCCCATGCGACGGTCAATCATGCAAGCACCATCGGGAACCAGCAGGGTAGGGTACATATCAAATCTTGCCGAGAGACAAAGCTCGATAATTAATCGAATACCCTTCTGCATTTCAGGACTGTGAGCAAAAGAACTGTCTCCCGTGGCTTTAACATAAGCTCTGAGGAGGAATGTCCACCAAAGACAAGAATCTACAGGAGTTACCCGACCAATGGCATGGTCGCCAAAATCAGCTTTGAGAAATTCCTCGTCTCCTTGATGCAGTACCTTGAAACTAGCGGGCATTAATCCCCGTCCAGGTTCTAGAAAATCGAGCTGCTTTTCCTTGATCTGTAATTTGAGGGTCTCTAACAAAAAATTACGGACAATTTCGCTTCTACCTCGAATAAGAAAAATTAGGGCAGCAGGAACGAAATCCCTGACAAAGCACTGATCGTAATTGAGAGAGGGGGAACTATAGTCACAAGCTGCCAAAGTACCAATAGGGTTGCCTTGATAGTAAATAATGGATGATTCGAGAGCTTGCCAGGCTTCGGCAGCAACAACATAACTTTGTTTGGCAGTCAATTGTATAAAACCCCTGTTTTTTTGGTGATCTACTGGTTTTTAGCTAGTTTAAGTTTGAATATTTATCTGTTATTATCACCTATTTATCTGGTTTCTCAGAATTTATCAGAAACTTTTGCCTCTGCCTATCGTCAAAGCTACAGAAGGGAACACAAAAATTCAAAATTACTCGCTATTTCGGAACTTAATCAATAAAAGTGTCATTACGATCTATGAATTTAAACCAGTCTTTTAAAACCCTCGTCTCCCTCGTCACTATCCCTGGTGCGATCGCTTTTTTGGGCATTCCGACTCAGGCCAATGCCCTGGATCTTGGTGATTTAAACCTTGATCAAGTACAACAGTTACGTCAGGTTATTTCCCAACGAAATGATCCTCCAGAAGTGATTATTGACGAGCCAGGTTCCTCCTCCTCAAGATCTTCTCGTAATTCTCGCACTACGCGCAATGCAGATACTCGATTTAACTGCGAATTAGTTAACGGTGAGTACACCGTGATGTATTACCCTGAAAGTCGCCCCGACGAAGGCTATGCCTGGGCAATTCCCAGTGCTTTAGGAGGTGGTTGGACTCCTCAAAAACGTTGTGATGCTATTACCAATCGCTTTGAGTCCTATCGTGAAGATGGACTGCTGGAGTTAAGCACTGGAGAGCAAAATGGTTACGACACCATCTGCGTCACCACTCAAGTAGATCCTAGAGATTGTCGTCTTGTCTTGACTGTTCCCCCTGGACAAGATCCACAATTAACCCGTGATTTGATCTTTGATAATCTATTAGTGGCTGACGATGGTGGTTCAACTCAAGGAGTCTATACCTTTGGCGACAGCCAAGGAGGAGGCAGAGATATCTTAGGGGAAATCGGTAACGTCATCAATGGTGGCAATGGTAACAGGGGTAATACTGCCCGTAAATCTTCCCCTGCAAACATTAACCTTAGACCATTTTTAGACAGTGCCGATGGTGGCACAGGACAACAGCTCAAAAGTAATGCTGCTGCACCCAAACCCCGTAATGCTGAAAGGAAGCCTGATTTGTTTAAGTAAAACATAGCTTTAAGCTTTAAGCTTAGAGCTTAGAGCTTAGAGCTGACAGCTAATCTAAGCATGCGCCAATAGCTGATCGGCTTGTTTAGCGGTTTCAAAGAAATAGCGGACATTATCTTCAGGTGTACCTACTAATACTCCGTGTCCCAAGTTAAGGATATGTCCTTGATTACCTGCTTTGCGAATGGTATCTAAAATGCGATCGCGAATTACGTCATGGGAACCAAACAAAACCCCAGGATCAATATTCCCCTGCACCTTCATCCCTTTACCGAGGCGCTGTCTAGCTTCTGCCATATCCACTGTCCAGTCTACGCTGACGATATCTGCCCCAGAAGAAGTCATGCGCTCTAGCAAGCCTGCACTACCGCTAACTAACAAAATCAGCGGTGTATCAGGATGGGTTTCTTTGACCTTACGAAATACTTGCTGTTGATAGGGTAGGGCGAAAACTTCATAATCTTGAGGACATAGTTGCCCCGCCCAAGAATCAAACATCTGCACTGCCTGAGCGCCACAGTCGATTTGATAGCAGATATAAGTGGCGATCGCATCTGCTAGCTTACTCAATAACTGATGTAGAATAGTCGGGTCGGAAAATGCCATTCCCTTGATATTCGAGTAGGTTTTAGAACCTTTTCCCTCTACGGCATAAGCAGCTAGAGTCCAAGGCGCACCAACAAAACCCAAGACGGTAGATTGATTATTTACTTCCGACCGCAAGCTGCCTAAAATGGTTTTGATAAAAGGTAGAGATTCTTCTGGTTCGAGGGGGCGTAGTTCATCTACCTGCTGCTGCGATCGAATCGGGGAACTAATAATTGGGCCTTTTCCCTCGGCAATGTCCATTTCGATCCCCAAACCAGGAAGAGGAGTCACAATGTCGGAAAACATGATTACGCCATCGGGTCGAAAAGCTTTCCAAGGCTGCAAGGAGATTTCAATTGCTACTTCAGGAATCTCAGAACGTTCACGAAAGCTGGGATATTTGTCTCTGATATCACGATAGGCTTTCATATATCTCCCTGCTTGACGCATCATCCAAACAGGAGGACGCTCTAATTTTTCGCCCCGGGCTGCTCTTAACAGCAATGGCGTTTCCTGTAATTCGCTCATTTTATTAATTCCTAATGTAATATTTTTTTCTTTTAGCGCAACTGCTAGCTTATCATTCCCCAAGGGTTGGATTGCTCTGAAGGATTGTTTAATTATATGAAGCGAACTCTTATATTTCACTAGAATTCGACACCAACGAACAGATAGCTGCTTCTAAGGCAGAGGGGGAGTAAGGCTTGCTTAAATAAGCATCGTAATCCAAACTAGCTATGGATTGAAGCGGGGATGTCGATGGGTTGGCGATCACCAGAATCGGCATGTTGCGGGTTAGCCAATCTAAATCTAAGGGTGGTAATCAATTGCAGATCGATCACCTGGAACCATTCCAAATCTAAGATGATTAGATCGGGTTGATGTTGTTGTATCCAGGGTAAGATTGTCGGCGCTTCCAGAATGGATATGTATATCTGGTTAAACGAAGCTAATATTGAACAGCTAGGAGTCAGTTTTTCTTGACTGTTATTGACGATTAGCAAAGTTTGAGAACAGGGTTGACGATCTATATGTTGATCCATAATCTCTCTGGGGGAATCAGAAAAATACTCCAGGTTTTAGCTAATGGTTTTTTGTCTAAAGTTATTTCTATTTTGATTAAGCCGCATGGTTGAAACTATTGGGGAAATTCAACTAAACTGTTTCTAGGGTAAGTACCCCCCGAAATTAAAATTAATTAAGTTATGTTGGGAAATTTTCAGCAAAGTAACTTGCGTATCGAAGTTAATGCTTCAGAGCAAATCATCAAAGACAGTTTACTGGAGCGCGATCGCCTGAAACAATGGATGTGGCCCCAAAGTTTTGCGTCCCTGTCTGGTAAATTGAGTCCTGGTGATACTTTTGTTAGTTCTTGGGGATTGGTGGAAATTGATCATCTGGTAGACATTGTGGACGATCACAGCCTCCGCCTACTATTGAGTAAAGGTATCGATGGTTTTCATGAATGGCATTGGGGGGATGGTTGGTTGCAATCCCGCTTGGAAGGAGTATCGCTCTTACCTGTCAATCTTGGTCAAACTCTTGGTCTATTTCGTTTACGCCAATATCTTAATTCTAAAAATTAGTTCGGAATTCGGAATTCGGAGTTCGGAGTTTTTGGCAAGCTGATTAGCTGCTATTGAGACTTTAGACTTTGCCTACATACTTGCCTCTAGCTGTCTAAATTCTTCTTGAAGCATCGTTACAAGCTGACAATTTTCCTCGGATCGAGCTACTTCTAAGCGATGCTGGAGATTATGACGTACATTTTCTAAATATTTCTCAGTCAGAACATTATCTTGTAATTGAGAGCGGAGAATGTTTACCGCTAGATTAGTAGCTTCCTCTGAATAAGTATTCTGCTGGAGAGGACATTTTCGAGGTGCTTGGCGCAGGCTAAAATTAATTGCCTGGTTATGGCTGAAGCCTTCTAAAGAAGATAGATGTCTTGGTAATCTTGGTTTTGCTGATTGGGCCGAAATATGGCGATCGCTCAATTCCCCATTCCATCTGCCACCTTGATAGTTTGAATAGCGAGATAAATTTAACATTTACTTGAATCTAGGATATTGAATAAATATAAGTTCGGAGTTCGGAGTTCGGAGTTTAAGAGCTGCACGCTTAATATAGTATAGTTAATTTCTGTAGCTATTGTTACCATTTGATCGAAAAACAGTTTTTTGTTTTTTACCTCTTCTAAGATAGACTTTGTGTAAGAAAAGCTTAGAGCTTGCAGCTTAAAGCTATATCGCTACATCAACTTGACCATAGAGTTCTGCTAATCCAGTGTCATTATTTAAAACCAGATCGGCTAAGGCTACTTTTTGAGACAAGGGGAGTTGACTGTCTATTCTGGCTGCTGCTTGTTCAGGGGTTAAACCATTGCGCTGCTGTAATCGATTGATTTGTCGAGAGCGATCGCAACTCACTACCCAAATTTCTGTCGTCAGAGCCATTAAATTTGCTTCAAACAAAAGAGGGATGGACAATACTACTGTGTCACTGATTATATTTGATAGTTCTTGGGTAAAGCGATCGCGGACAAAAGGATGAATTTGTGACTCTAGCCATTGCTTTTCTGGAGGATTGTTAAAAATGATGTCTCCCAAAGCAGAGCGATTAAGCTCACCATCGGGTAACTTAACCTTGTCCCCATAGCGCTGAAAAACAGTTTGTAAAATAGGTGAACCTTGAGCCACTGCTTCTCTGGCGTAGATATCCGCGTCTAAAACTGGTAGGGCATATCGCTCCGAGAGGTAATTAGAGACGGTGGTTTTTCCTGTGGCAATCCCCCCTGTTAACCCAATAAGTCGTTTAGCTGAATTCGTCATAAGCTGCCACACATTTATAATGCTGTAAGGTAGATTTCGCTCTTTGATAGACTTTCTATTTAAAAAGCTTAGAGCTTAAAGCCTAGAGCTAGAGCGAAGCTAATCCGATAATTTTAAATCCAGGAGTAAAGCTCATGTTAGATCAGAAAGCAAAAAAAGTAATGTTACGCAAAATTCCTCACGGACTCTACATTTGTGGTGTGAAGGAAGGAACAGAAATGAATGGTTTTACCGTTAGTTGGTTAATGCAATCATCCTTTGAGCCACCTTTGGTAGTCAACTGCGTCAAAAAAGGCACTATTTCCCACTCCATGATTCAAAACACCCAAGTATTTGCCATTAGTTTCCTCGAATCAGGACAAAAAGATCTTGCTGCATCTTTCTTCCAACCAAAAACCCGTGTAGGCAATAAATTTGAGAACGTAGAATTTTATGAGGGAGCGGAAACAGGCTGTCCAATTATCAAAGATTCCCTGGGATATATTGAATGCAAGGTAGTCGGCACAGTGGAAGAAGGAGATCATACGGTATATGTTGGGGAGGTAATTGCCTCGGGAATTCACCGCGAAGGAGATCAGCTATTGCTATCTAGTACTGGTTGGGAATACGGCGGTTAGTTCAGCATTGTGTCTAGGAGTTACCCTCAGTGCGGCTGCTGGATTTC
Source organism: Cyanobacteriota bacterium (assembly GCA_041165225.1). Classification (GTDB taxonomy): domain Bacteria; phylum Cyanobacteriota; class Cyanobacteriia; order Cyanobacteriales; family Xenococcaceae; genus Waterburya. The sequence continues at coordinate 8,814 of JBEANW010000113.1, forward strand.
GCCTGTTTTTGCCACCTCTAGCCTTAAGTTTGGCGACACTTTGTTCGGAGTTCGGAGTTCGGAATTAGGAATTAGGAATTCGCCCTGCGGGTTTGACAGTTTGCTTATCCGAAGGTGTATCCTTTAGGACAACGGGAGAAAGGCTTTAGCCGCATCTAACCCCCGCAACGCGACGCGAAGCTAGTCCTTTAGGGCAACTGTCTCAGAGTTCGGAGTTACTATAAAGAAACGGTAGACTAGGCAATAGGTAGACAAAAACGGAAAGTGCTACCTGTCCCTAATTCGCTTTCCACTTCAATCTGACCGCTTTGTAATTCCACCAGACGACGGGCGATCGCTAGACCAATTCCCGTTCCTCCTGAATTACTAGAGCGAGAGGGATCTGCTCGCCAAAAACGTTCAAAGATAAAGGGTAAATCCGCTTCAGCGATGCCAATGCCTGTATCAGTGACGGAGATCCAGATTTGACGATTGATTTTTTTTGCAGCGACGGTAATCGAGCCTGCTTCGGTGTAGCG
>JBEANW010000114.1:0-6152 GCA_041165225.1 Cyanobacteriota bacterium
GTATTAGTGCAGCTAATTGATTTTCGTGGAGAAATGGTTCCTGCGCCTATCGATCAACTGTCAGTTGTTTTATTCCCTCATTTGTTGACTTTTGGTTGACCAAGTAAGTATTTACACCAGGAATAAATTAGAGCCGTCCTTCAGCCTCGGAGGAAACACTATGGTAGAAACGAGACAGCAGGCTTATGTTAGATAGGTTAATTTAGTCGCTATATACCCTATGCTGAGGGATGCTCGTCGTTGCCAAGTAATCCAGAAATTTTCTTTCATCGAAAGTTTAAGCTTATCTCGCGCTAAAAATCATCATCCTCAATCAAATTTAGGCAAGCTTAATACCGATCAAGCTTTTAGTTTTCAGCAGTCAAGAATAGCTAACAAAGATAAACTTCTGGCAATTAAGACTGACAAAAAGACTCAAAAACAAGCGATCGCCATTGTCACTACTTCTGATACGGCAACGACGATTGATAGTAATTGGTATCAACCTACCACTGACTACAGCTTAAGTCTGGCAGAAATAATTCATGCCACCAGCAATAATTATCCACAGCCTGATTCAAAGCCAAACTTAAATTCAGCTACTCCCAGGGGTTATTTAGGAAGAATTCTCTTTGCCCTTGCCTGTAGCTATGGTTTATTCGTGAGTTGGTGGCTATTTGGACATCAGGTAAGCAATTTGCTCACTACCTTAACGGGTGGGAAGAACATTGTGCTATCTAAGTCTGAGGTTCAATTTATTGATTACATGGAGCGATCGCTTGACCAGATAGACCGTCAAGTTGCAACTAATAACAAAACTAGCGAAGAAGTAGTTTACGTACCTGTCTATACTCCTACACCAACAACATCGAGCATACCCAATAGCAATATACCTCTGGCAAGTTTACCCAGCAGTAGCATCCCCGATCTTCCCCCTCCACAACTCGCCCCTGCGGAACCCCTGGGCATTCCTGCTCCCCCTCCTTTACCCGAACCCACTCCCGTAATCGATAATTTCAATAGTTCCCCTAATTCAGCAGCGATTAATCAGACGGCGATCGCTAGTAGACCAAACATCAGTCATACTCTAATAGGAGTCTTAGAATTAGGCAGCGATCGCTCGGCAGCACTGGTGAAGGTTCAAGGTCAAACTAGGCGAGTTTGGGTGGGGGAAACAATCAACACCGATGGTTGGATCTTAGAATCTATCAGCAATCAGCACGCCAATATTAGCTACCAAGGACAGGTTCGTGCTATTTCTGTGGGCGAAACGTTCTAGAATACGTCATAAAGCCACATACTTAAAAACGAAGATGGGTTTATTTGATGACATCAATCAATTTCTAGAAGAGCGACTCGATGAATTTTTGCAAGATAATCCGCATCTTGAATTACAAGCCTTAGAAGAGCAATTACGCGAACAAGAACAGGATACTATTAAGCTGATTACTCGCCTCCAGCTCGAAGAAAAAAGCCTGCAAGATCAGATCTTGGCGATCGCCAATGATGTGCAAACTTGGCACAGTAGAATTACCAAGGCAGAGAAAGCTAATCGTCAGGATTTGGCAGATGCAGCGAGGGAAAGAGAAGCGGAATTACTGAGACAGGGCAATCAAATTTGGGGACAGATGGAGGGGGTTAAGCAACGCACCACCCAAGCTCAAGAATTGCTGTTGCAAATTAAACAAAAGGGTCAAGAGCTTAAACAGTCTGCTCAAGGGACTAAATCTCCTAACACGACCAGCACCTCCACCAGTGATACTATTGGCTGGGATCGGGGTGGCAATTCTCCTCAATATCGCCGTAACGCCGATCCCTTAGAAGCTGAATTTCAGAAATGGGAACTGGATGAAGAATTAGAGCAGATTAAAAAAAACATGAATCAGTAACCTAATTAGTTAGTAAATTAGAAAATATCCGCTGGATCGGCGGCGCTTAATTTTCTGACCGCAACAGTACCTGAAGCACAACACATAATAATGGTCAGAATCATCACTGTTGCAGCTCGATTGGCCGTCATTGCCAAAGGTAGTGCCGTTGCACCTGCTGCCAGACTATATAGCCCTGTAGCAATCAAATAACCAGGCAGAAAGCCTAACACTCCTAAGATTATGGCTTCTTGAAAGACCAACAGGACGAAATAACTGTCCTTATATCCCATAGCTTTGAGAGTGGCATATTCGGGTAGATGATTAGCAACATCGGTATAAAGAATTTGATACACAATTACTATACCTACCAAAAAGCCGATCGCTGTCCCCAAACTGAAAATGAAGCCGATCGCCGTAGCACTTTGCCAATAAGCTATTTCTTCTTGAATAAATTCTTGCTTATCAAAAATGTCAACATCGCCATTTTGAGATAATTTTGCTTTCAGGGAAGCTTTGGCTTGCTCAAGATTTGCGCCTGGTTTGAGGTTAATAATTCCGACATCAATTAATCCCTTTTGGCGATCGGGAAACAGGCGTAAAAAGTTAGTATCACTAGTAATGATATTGCCATCAGCAGCGAAAGAAGCTCCCATAGAAAACAAGCCTTCCACGGTAACTTTGCGTCCAGAAACTTCTGCTGTTACAGGTTTATTTTGCTTGAGTAGATCGGGAATTGCGCCAAACTCCACCCTCGATTTATCATCGAATAAAACCACATCAGGTAGTTGAATCTGAGGAATATTTTCCTTAAGACCTGGAAAATTAAGGGGATTTTGAGCAGGATTAAATGCGATAGTTAGAATGGTGCGAGTATTGCGCTTAATCGGATTCTTCCAAGAGCCATAATTGAGATAAACAGGGACTACCGAATCTACTTCATCCACCGCTGCTGATTCATATAAACGCCGTTCTGAAAAAGTTTTGGTAAATCCTAAAGCATCCGACTGGGGACTCATCAGAAAGATATCCCCCTGCAAAGCCTTATGAAAAGTCACGCTACTATCAAATAATGCAGCGCGAAAACCTAGCTGAATAAACATCAACATATCGGCAAAACCAATACCCGCCAAGGCAATTAATAATCGTGATTTTTCATGGCTCAACTGTAACCAGGAGAGGGGAGTTTTCATTTTGAGTTCGGAGTTCGGAGTTATCAATCACATTGTTACATCAGTCGTCAAAAAGAATAAGCTACTAATCATCTAAAACTGCACAATTAAAAGTTTCCTATCCCTAATCCCCTAATCCCTTTAATAATGGTTTCCCACTTTACGGTGATGAATAGCCGTTAAACCATCGGGATTAGAAACTCGACCTAGCTCCACCTGGCTATAGACGATCCAGTGGTCGCTACATTCCATACGGCTAGATACTTCACATTCCAGATAAGCTAAAGCATCAGTTAAAATAGGCGAACCATTGGCAGCGGTTTGGGTATTAACCCCTGCAAAACGATCTGCACCAGGCTTAAATCGCTTGAGGAAGTGTTTCATCAAGCCCTGATATTTGCCTTCTTCGAGGATGTTTAACACAAAGCGATCGCCCACCTGCATCAAGGACTCAATCGCCCGATCCTTAGCCACGGCGATCGTTAAGCCAATGGGTTCAAAGCTCGCCTGGGATACCCAGGAAGCCAACATTGCACTACTCAAGTCGCCTTTAGTCGCGGTAATGATATAAAGTCCGCCACTTAAACGACCGATCGCTTTATCTAAGTCGCTGTCTAAAGATTTCATCTGCTTGACCAAATCCTTTAAGGTCAGCAGTTGCCCTAAGTCTGTTCCCGATTCTTCGCAGATCTGATAGTCGGCTTCGGTGGGAACATCTTTGATTTTAATCGGCGGAAAACCTGGTTTTAACCCAGCTTCTCGGAACTTAGTCAAGAGCGGATCGATGGGTTCATCTTCATCACCATAGGATTCAAATGCGCCAATTAGCTGTTTCTCCTTGGCTGCTGCCAGGACTGTACCCAAGTTTCCCGTGATATCTTCTTGGTTTTTACCCTTCAGGGGAGGCATCCCTAAGACAATCCCCACCGAGCGATTAACAATCTCGTGAACCTCTGTGCTGTCTGCCGAGCGTAAATCCACCATTTCTACTTCTACGCCAGTTTTGGTAATCCCCTTGGCGATCGCTTGACTAAGGCGATCGCTATAGCCATAATCAGCTACATAAAATACCGCCACACTCTTTTCTGCCTTGGTTTGGTCATTGCTCCATTGGCGATAGCGATCAAGTAATTCCTGGAGGTTATAGCGCAATAAAGGGCCATGACCATTAGCAACAAGATTGATTTCCCCTAGCTGATCCATCCGTTTCATGGCGGAAAGTACGGAACGGGCATTAGGCCCCATTAAGCAGTCATAATAAAAGCGATAGTCCTTGGCGATCGCCTTTAAATCTTCGTCATAGGTAGCATCAGAACAGTAGTGCAGACCAAACGCATCACAGGTGAACAAGATCCTGGATTTATGGTCGTAGCTAAAGATTGTATCTGGCCAATGCAAATTAGGGGCATTGACAAACTCAATGACATGACCTTGACCAAGATCGATCGTCTCACCATTCTTGGCAATAATTTGCTCAAATGGTTGATGCACTAAATCTTCCAAGAATTTAAGCGCCATCTTCGACGCGACTACCGTTGCTTGAGGAGCCAGGGCGAGAAAATCCTTAACCAAGCCACTGTGATCGGGTTCGGTGTGACTAATAATTAAATAATCAATTTCTTGGGGGTCGATTAAACCCTGCAAAGCGTCTAGATATAGCCCTCGAAACTTAGCGTGGGAGGTATCAACCAAAGCCGTCTGCTCTCCACGGATCAAATAAGAATTATAAGTAGTGCCGTTCTGTAGACCAAACTCAATATCAAAGCGATCGCGATCCCAATCTAGAGAGCGAATTGTTGTCGTATCCAAGCCGACTTCGGCAGTTTGAATGGTTAACCTGGGTTGGGTTTTAATTGGTGTTGCGACCATATCCCTATCTTTATACAGTTTATTAAATTTTTTTACTTCTTTTTATTGTGCCACGACTTCCTGTTGAAGAATTATCTCAAAAGAAATTAGACTTGGCGCTAGTTGCTGCTAGACTCAAGACTAACAACCCACTCCACTTTCTGGCACATGAGTCAATCAATTATAGAGTTGGTAGACAATCTACCTACAGACAATATTACGGTTAAGGTACTCAAGGCGATCAAGACTTTTACTCCTGGGAAATGGGATAACTTAGTTGGTTTTGATAATACGATTACCGCCATTACGGGAGCAACCACTCCCCCAGAAATCACCAAGATTCGCGATCGCGCTGTAAGTCTATACGACGATAAAAAACAAGGATATCAAACTGCCGTCTGGCTTTACCGCACCGTAGATAATACCGACAAGGGTATTGCCGCGGCGGCGATCGCTGATAAAATTGGTGATAAATTCCGCTTTATTCCTTTCCTCGACAAAATTACCCCCAAAGCTGATTCATTACAGAGTGTCGATCTCAGAATTAAGCTGGTGGCTGAACTAATTATTTTTAGTAAGCTCAACAAACTGAGTCTCAATCCTGCTCAATTTGCCAGTGCGCTGCAAGCAAACTACCAAGATGAAGCCCTACTGCGGATGGCATCTTTAATTTGTATCGACGGTATTCTGCCCCTAGGAGTGAATTTTGTGAATCGAGTCAAGCAAGATTTAGAAAAAAGAGACGACCTCAAAGCCAATCCCGCCTACGAAGCAGTGGGAGAACTCATTCCTGTCGAGAATAAGGAAGAATTTATTGACCAAAGCTTTAACGCTGCTGGGGATTGGCTAGATAGCTTTAGTAAAACCATTGGCGTTACCCCTGAAACCTTCGCGAAAAAATTGGGTGGGTTTATCGAATTAACTGATGGCAAGCTAGATTACCTAGCGGCATTTTTAGATGGCTCAACCAATTTCTTTGAGCATACTGGCATTCAAACCGTTGCGCGGAGATTGATCACCGAAGCAGCAAAACAAGCTTAGATTGATAATTGATAATTATTGAACCAACCCCTATCTTGATTACAAGCTACTTGAACGCCTATTTTTGCTTCGAGTAGTATTATTTTGGATGCATAATAATGCGATCGCCTTTCATAACCATATAAGTCACCTATATTTGACCACAATTAATTTTGCCTTCAGGAATTCTTTCCCCTGCGTTATTAGTGCGATATGCCGTTAAAACAATCCTGCCTGACTTAGTTACCATAATTCCCCTCGCTGG
>JBEANW010000115.1:0-9289 GCA_041165225.1 Cyanobacteriota bacterium
ATCGCGCTCAAGGTGCCAAACCCAATCCCAATCAACCCTGCTAGTAAAGCTAGAGGTGCCATGATTTGTAGTTGCAGTACAGCTAATTCCTTGGTTTCTATAGCTAATTGTGACCCCGATAGATCAATGATCTGGCGGGCAAAAATAATAATCAAAGCCGTCACTACTAATAAGGCAATGCTGACCAAAGTACTCACGGTTTCGACAATGGGGGCAGCGGTGGATTTATCTTTTTTAGCTAGTACACTGACTAAGGCACTGTGAAAAGGGCCATTAATTCCCCCCAACATGACCAAGAAAAAACCTGGAATAATATAGGCATAGGCATAAGCATTGCTGACAACACCAAGACCAAAAGCAGCAGCGATCAGTGACTGTCGCACAAAGCCAAATAATTTACTTGCCAAAGTGGCGATCGCTACTAACTTGGCAATACTGCCAATGGAGGGAGATGATTTTTTGTTTGCAGTCACGATTACAGATATTGAGGGATAGAGTTAGAGATAGATTAGGAATAGAGTCCGATACATTATACGGTTGTAAGATAAAGCTAGCTGTATTTAGTCGTTAATACTGTGGTGAATACTTATGAGCAAGCTGGAATCTTCTTACCTCAAATTAATTGATACCTTACTAAGCAATCCCCAAGAGCAAGAGCTTAACATTCTCAATGCTCATCCTGAGTTGGTCAACCAGGATTTTATTAGCCGTTTGATGCTGGTGGGTGAGAGGCGTAGAAGCCTGGGAGATCTTGACGCTGCGGAGCGGTTGATTAACCTGGCGGGGAAGTTACTCCAGTCAGAAAAAAATAGCACTGCTAACCATCGACGTAAAGAGTACTTTGAGTTTTTAATGAATTTGCTACAGCAAGTTTCTAATCGTCTACCATCCCCCCAAGTCTATGCTCTAATTCGCGACAATCAAGACAAGTTTGATCGCAATACCACGAAGATTCTCCAAGCCTGGGCAAACAAAACCATGCTTGCGGTTGAGCCACACCAAGGAAAAGCGATCGCCAATGATCTAATTAATTTTGGTAATTTAATTAGTGCCTATCCCGCAGGGGATAAATCCAACAATCTGGAACTGGCAATTGTCGCCTATCAAGCAGCTCTAAAAGTCTATCTCCCCACGACTTTTGCGAAAGATTGGGCGATCATCCAGTCAAACTTAGGCAATGCTTATCGCGATCGCGTATTGGGTAATCGCCAAGAGAATGTCGAACAGGCAATTACCACCTATCAGCTTGCTTTAGAAGTGATTACTCCCGAAAAATATCCTGCTATTTGGGGGAACACCCAACGAAATCTGGGGATTGCTTATTCCTATCGTCTCACAGGAGAACGAGCTAAAAATATCGAAACGGCGATCGCTTGTTACCATCGCGCTTTATCGGTACATAGTCTTGCGGAATATCCTCAAGATTGGGCAGCATCCCAGAATAACTTGGGGGATATTTATCCTAAACGCCTGGCAGGGGAAAAAGCCGAAAATATTGAAATTGCCATCGATCATTTAGAACAGGCTTTAACTATCTATACCCTGGCAAATGATCCGAATCGTTGGGCAATGTTGCAGAATAATTTAGGCAATGCTTTTCAATCTCGTGTTAACGGGGAAAAAGCAAGTAACCTGGAACGAGCTATCTCTCATTATGAAAACGCTTTATCCATCCATACTTTGGAAGCATTTCCCTATAACTGGGCTATGCTCAATAACAACATTGGTGGAGCTTATCGTCATCGCTTAAAAGGTGATCCAGGGCAAAATAAACAGCAGGCGATCGCTTTTCTCAATAAAGCTTTGCTCGTCTACACCAGAGAGCAATTTCCCCGTCAGTGGGCAGAAATTCAGCGTAATATCCAGAATATTGGTCATTGAACCTCCCGTCGCTAAAAGCGTCCTAACGGAATGTTCTGTGGGCTAAATCCTATAGACTGAACCTAGAACCGTACATTTTGCAGTATTTATGGTAGTTGCGCCATCCTCTTATGACTGGTACGAGTTTTGACACTTTTGTTTCCGCACCATAATTAGAATTGTTGACGATGTGTTTAACCTATAGTGACCACTAGCTTTTTTGACAATTTGTACCTGCTTAATCTTAAACCCTACATGGGGACAAGTCCTTACTTGCATTTACAATTGAGTTATTCAAAAAAAAAGACTAGTGTAAACAATTTCGGTAACAACCAAGGATATGTCAGAACTTAGTTTGGTTAAAGGTAGCTGTCTCTGCGGTGCGGTGAACATTTCTACCCCCACTATCAATCATCACATAGCAGCGTGTCATTGTGGCATGTGTCGTAAATGGGGAGGAGGAGCTTTGTTAGGAGTTGAATGTGATCATGGGGTTAGTTTTGAGGGGGAAGAACACATCGGAGTCTATCAGTCTTCAGAATGGGCGGAAAGAGGATTCTGTAAAAAGTGTGGCAGTCATCTATTTTATCGACTAAAAGAAAACAATCATTACTACATACCAGTAGGGATTTTTGATCATCAATCCGATCTCGTTTTCGATCTCCAAGTGTTTATTGAAGAAAAACCCGAATACTACTCTTTTGCTAATGAAACCAAGCACATGACGGGAGAAGAGTTATTTGCCATGTTTGCTCCCCCGTCGTCGAAGTAAGTAGATAGGTGTAACAGAGGTAGCAGGGGAGGCAGGGAGAAGTAAATTAATATCTGATGTTTTTTGATTTTTTTGCATCAAGGGGGCGAAAAATTGGAAAATCGGTAGTTGACTCGGCGATCGCTGTCGTGGTACTATTTTTTTTATAATGGGAGTGGTGACTTTTAAGTAAAGGAGTAAAGCCTCCGATTATGAAAATCTTAAATTCAATTAAACCACACTTGGCGATCGCCAGTCAATAATTATTTTTTTGGTACAAAATTAGTACAAATCAAGTCAATTACTGATGGTACACAAAACAACGAGAAATAGTTTCAAGCTTCAAGGACTACTCTCCCTACTGGACGAGCGATGCAGGTGTAAATAAAACCATCTTCACAAACAACATCGTCCTCGTAGATTACTTCCCCTGCGATTTTCTTGACCTTGCAAGCGCCACAAATACCCCTGCGGCAACCAAATGGCAAGCTTGCACCTTCCGCCTCTGCTTCATCGAGAATACATTGCTCTCCGTCACAAGACACTTCTTGACCTGATTTTGAGAGGACAATTACAGGGGTGGCGGAATTGGGAGTAGGAGCAGCAGGATTAGGTGTAGCAAAAATTGAAGTAGAAGTATTAACTGTCCCGCCATTAACTATTAATGTTGAAGGGACGGCTGTTGAAGGGACGGAAAGAACTGGTTCGACAATCGGCACAACAGGGGCAGGATTAGGTGTAGGAGCAGAAACAGAGGCAGGGGCAGCTATTCTAAAAATAGATGTATGATCTGATATTTGATTTGATATTTGATTTGATATTTGATTTGTTGGAGGAGCAGTTGGGGTATCTGGCTTGCTCTGTTTCGCTCCCCCAAAGCTTTCTTCGTAGTAGTTTTCCAGAGGAAAGTTGATTTTTTGCAATAGCTCTTTAGTTGCTGCCATAAATGAATTAGGGCCACAAACGTATACGGTGCGCTCTTTGTAGTCACAGGCGATCGCCTTTAAGATCGTCTCGTTGATTCTGCCTGTATAGCCGTACCAAGGTTGACCAGCAGTAGCACGGGTTACGGTAATCGCCAATTTGAAGTTGGGATAGCGAGAGGACATCATCTCTAGTTCTTGACGGAAGATAATGTCTTCAGGACTACGGGCGCTATGGACGAACACCAGATCAACCTGGGATACAGTGTCGCAGATCCAGCGGGACATGGACATCATGGGGGTAATCCCGCTCCCTGCCGAGATCAAGAGCAGTTTTGGGGCAGGATTAGCAAAATTCGTAAATTTGCCCAGGGGAGCATTGACTTCAATCTGACTTCCTACTTTCAGGTTGTCATGGAGCCAGTTGCTCACTAGCCCTGGAGGATCGCTAGGTTCATCCCCAGGCGCGGAAACTCGCTTGACGGTAATCTCGATGGTATGGGGTCGGGAAGGGGTAGAAGAAATTGAATAGGGGCGTTTAACGCTTTGACCATTAATGTTTAAGTTTAGGGTGATAAACTGTCCTGGCTGATAATTGAACTTTACTGGAGGTTCGCCAACAAAAGCAAAAGTCTTGACATCAACGGTTTCATTAATAATCTGGACACACTTAACCTGCTTTGTGCCTTGAGTCCAAGTTTCTAGAGTCGCGGTATCCAACCTCGCCAAGGGCATATATTGTTCAGGAGTCAAAAATTGTGGCGCAACGGTAGTAGTTTCTTCCCCCGCGATCGCTTTTACCCACAAGAGATGATTACCTAAAGCAATGGTATCTGAAGGTTTGAGTAAATATTCCTGATTGATTTGGGCATCTATGTTATTGATCTTCGAGCCATTTCTACTGCCTAGATCACTATAAAAATGACTTCCATTGCGAAAAGCGATCTTACCGTGGGTGCGACTGGCAAGATTATCCTTCAGGACGATGCAACAGCGAGGATCTCTTCCAATCAGACATTCTTGATTCAACTGATCTTCAGGATTTAATTGAATTGTTTGAGTTTCTTGGGGGTTTCTGGTATCAATAATAATAATTTCTGGCATTTGATCTGCGTTTTTATCTTTAGTTTTTATCTTTGTTTTATTCGTTTTAAATAAAGTACTGTCTTAGTATTTATCTAGTAGGATAGGCAATTTCCGTGATGTCTGACTGATTTTGCTGTGCTTGGGTAACGAAAAATAACAGTTGTTCTGGAGTCATGTTATTAAGCTGTCCAGACATGTTCAGTAATTGTTCCATGACCGAGGGCTTTAGCGACTGACTTAACAAACTGCTGGCAGTATCCTTGACCAAACTATTGGGGCATGGCTGCTGGATAATCTGTCTCGCTTGAGCTTGAGCTTTTTTCGAGTTGAGCTGGTTCAGGGCGTATAGGCTGGCTGATTCCGTGAGGGGATTGGGTTCTTGTAACAGTTCTAAGAGCGCGTCATCTACTGCTTTGGCGAGTAAGCGATCGCCCTGAAATCTAGTGGTTACGCCACCATCTTTGACGAGGGTTGCTTGAGAACTATCTAGGCTACTAGGAATTAACTGTCTTAACAATTGGGGATTTAAACGTTGTTGCCATTGGGGTTCGGCTGCCAAAACTTGGGCGATCGCATCTTGAGCCACAATTCCCGTTCTTTGAGCTAATTGCACGGCATCTGGTTGATCATTCAATAGCTCTAACACCGCTAACAATGGGGTGATAATTAACTGCTGCTTTGCCAATAACAATTTACGTAGCAACAAGAAGACAGGGGTTTCGCTATGGGGTTGAAAGCTCTTGATCACCTGGTAACGAGAATTCTCTACCTGGAGTATTGCCAAGAGTTTTTCTGCTTTCGGACGTAAAGAATCGAATAGCCCGCTTAATACTTGAAGATGTTCATTTTTATTAATGTTGTATTCCTGCTTGAGACTGGCAATCTGTTTGGTTTTAGTTTGCACGGCTTGATGGACAGGGATACCACTATCAACTAATTCTTGGAGTAAACTAGCGATCGCTGATTGATAGCTAGCAATTCGCAGCCGAGCTTCTTGGGGATATTCTGCCCTGGACTTAAGGAGAGATGGGTCATCAATTCCCAGTTGAGTTAAGAGAGCGTAATGTTCGCCTTCGGTAACTGCCAGTTGCTGACGCAGGAACTGCAAAGAATTTAAACTACTGCTGGCTTCGACACTACCTGTTTGAATTGATTCTTTGAGAACTCCTTGATAGACTTGCATTCGATCTTGTTTCGTTACTTGGGGTAATACCTGAGCCAACAAATCTAGCTCATCGGCTTTGAGGTCATCTAGCGATCTACCTCCTAATACCTGGGTAAAATCCAGGGAAAGCTTTTGCAGTTGGCGACGGAGCTTATCGGCAAAACCTTCTTGTTGATATTGCTTTTGAGTCCGTTGCCAAGTCCGCACGAGCCACAAAGTACTAAATAAGACCACCAAAGCATTAAAGAACATCTGCACAATCAAGGGCAACCGCAGAATTTCGGGACGACCACCATAAACATAAAAACAATTTACCGCCAAAAAGGTAGCTAAGGTAAACATACGATGTCGCACAATTTGCGGGTCAATCAGGGAATTTTGTTTTTTGACGACACCACCATAGATTTTTTCAATTTTATTGAAGGCAACATAAAAGATGCCTACCGCTGCCCCCAAAGTTAAGGGGCTAGCAATCAATTTGGGAATTGGGATGGTTGTTCCTCCCAAATAGAAGCCAGGATTGAAGATCTTGCCTAGCTGCCCTGCTTCATGACTCCAAGCTCCCGAAAAGTAATAATCAAAATTCCCTGCATAGAGGAAATAATAAATGAAATAACCACAAACTAAACCGAGATAACCATATTGAGCTAGGTTCCTCCCAGGCTTGTTAAGCTGCTCCCAATAGGCTTTTTCTGCATCAATATCCATGCAGGGAGATTTACAGCCAATACAGGTAATCTTTTCTTGACGGGTTTCCTGGTCGAAAGTCCGACACATGGACTGAGTAATAGTTGTGGGGGGATGATTTTGCGCCTCACTGCCAAACAAGCCCCTGGGCCCAGTTAATATTGTTTGCACAATGCCAAAGGGACAGACATAATGACACCAGCTACGGCCACCATAAAGCAGGTTGATGGCGATCGCCGCTGCAATGGTAAACAGCAAAAATCCGCCAAACACAGGACGAATGGAATTAACAAACAAAATACGCAGATTCAGTCCGAGAAAAAGTAGTCCAAACTGAAGATATAAGTGATTGTCCATCAGCCATTGGTTCTGCTGGATTTGCTTTTTGGGCTTCATCCCCAATCCACGAGGAATTTGCGATAAAAAGTATAGTGGACAAATTCTCCGCCAAAATTCATGTCCTAAGACAAAGACAATGCCAAATCCAGCAGGCACGATCAAGCCCCAAAAAATTCTCGTTCCCACAGCATAAGGAGCTTCAGGCAGACATTTTCCCTGAACTCGAATACAGGTTACAGGATCTTGGGCGCGGTTGATGATGTCATCTTTTAAGGGACTGAAAAAGTCAGTATTTGGGTCGGTAAGATATGCAGATAGAGGATCGAAAAATAGCGACAAGATTAACAAGAGCCAACCTACCACCAACACATATCGAATGCCATGAGCCTTTTGTTCTGTAACTTTATTTAGCATCGAAGTATTCCTTAAGATAATTACTTATCATGGTTGCGGGTAGTTGTTGGTAATTAAATATTACTATGTACTACCAGGAAAAATTATTCAGTATTCTCTGATAACTTAAAAAATTAAGGATTTACTCAGAAACTTCTCTAGGGGATAGGAAGTGAGTCCTTGAGGGCGATCGCGTCCTATGCGTCGAAAGTTGGGAGTTCCTTGAGAAATGTTACTTTTTGCTGACATTAGCGAGTAAAAATCTTCAGATTTACTGGCATTACAGCCATTATCTTCGTTAAGGTTGAAATTAACGAGTTTAATGGAACGGGTTTAGCTCAATACTTGAACCATCGACTTGTCAAATCAATGAACTTATCGATATTAAGGAAAAAACCATGAAACTGAATCCTTACCTCATGTTCAAAGGTCAATGCGAAACAGCATTTAAGTTCTACGAGAAGTGTCTAGGAGGCAAAATTGCAGGTCGGCTCACTTACGGCGAATCACCAATGGCAGGGCAAACACCAGCGGAATTACACGATCAAATTATGCACATGGAACTTGCAGTAGATGACATGGTATTAATGGGGGCGGACTGTCCACCGAATCTTTTTGAAGAACCAAAAGGCTTTCATGTATCACTCCAATTCCATGATCCTGTAGAGGCAGAGCGGATATTTAACGCCTTGGCAGAGAAAGGAACTGTGCAGATGCCGTTCCAGGAAACCCCTTGGTCTGAACGTTTTGCCATGCTGATCGATCAATTTGGTATGCCTTGGATGATTAACTGTCTGAAAGCTACTTAATCTTTCATTTCAAAAGCGATCGCATTCTTGATTTTTCCTCAAGGCGATCGCTTTTTTGGCTTTTTCAGTTTCCTGGCTAACGGATACATGCGGTGCCACATACGACTTATCTGACTCATACTCCCTGGCATATCTATACTATAGGTTGTTTGACTTGCATAGCTTAAGGTCTAAACCCCTTGTCTCTCAAAATAAGCCAGAAATTATAGACAAGTGTATTTGACGTGAATAGATTAAGGTCTAAATCCCTTGTCTCTCATTTTCTAGAAAATATTAATCTCTAGCCAATTTGACGTTAAAATAAACAGATATATTAATGTCTATTTACATAGCAGAGATGTAAAGCAATGGATCTCAAGTTAGACAAAGCAGTGAACTATCACTATGGCAAATTTCCGCCACCTAGTCTTGATTATGGTAGTTTTGTCGAGCAATTAGTTAAAGCAACTGATGCTGTGGCTCGATATGACCAAATGCTAAAGAACATGCACAATAGTGAAATACTGTTAGCACCTCTCAGAAATCAAGAGGCAGTTATATCTTCAAGAATGGAAGGAACTGTGAGTACGATGGATGAGATTCTCAAATATGAAGCAGATCACGATGATGAATTACAAGCTGTTCAAGGTGTTAGACAGGAAGTCATCGAAACTATCCTTTATCAAAGGGCGTTAAAAACTGCCCAGAGAGCTATGGAAGACGGCTATCCACTAACGCAATCCTTAATAAGAAGTATTCACCAAAAGTTGTTGTCATTTGGTCGAGGAGCTTCAAAATCACCAGGTGAATTTAAAAATGAACAGAATTATCTTGCTGATACCTTAAAAAGAGACATATTGTTTATCCCAATTAGTCCTGAAAAATTACAGGATGGATTAGATCAGCTATTTCAATATATCGAGAAAAGTACACATTTGGCACTAGTTAAAACTGCCATAACACATATAGAATTTGAGGCATTGCATCCTTTCAAAGATGGCAATGGTCGTATAGGACGAATGCTAATTACATTGATGCTATGGTCTACTGGCACAATATCAGAACCTCATTTTTATATCAGTGGATATCTGGAAGATAACAAAAATCGATATATAGATGAGATGAGAAATGTCTCTAAAAATAACGATTGGGAGGGATGGTGTAGTTTTTTTCTGGAAGCGATTGAACAACAGGCGATTAGTAATCTTTTAATCGCAGAGAATATCAGAAATTTATATGAGGACATGAAAATCGTATTTGCAGAGGTTCTATCTTCAAAATGGAGTATTAATGCCCT
>JBEANW010000116.1:0-3516 GCA_041165225.1 Cyanobacteriota bacterium
TACTGTTGCCACAATATAAATTAAGATAAACGCAATTGGTGCGATCGCCCCTAGATCATCAACCCATTGGAGAGCATTGCGTAATAGTTCTTGAGGGTTAAATCCACTGCTGGCTACTGTCGCTTGTGCTTGGGCTGGGGTAGCCACCAAAATTATACCGACTAGGACTAGCATTGCTATTTTTAAACGCTGGTTACTGCTCATAATTGGTTAGGTAGGGAGGGGCATAATTCGAGACTGTCTTAACTGATTTATTGGCTAATCTCATAGCTTTAATCAGCAACGACTTAGTTGGGAAATGGATATTGCTTCCAATGTAACTTCATAATTAAATTTGGCAACGTTTGCTGAAAATAAGCTTAGAACTTTCTTAGTTGTAGATAATTAGTTCACATCAGACCTATAGAGTTTTTCCTTGAGTCAGGAAGTTAAGACAAACTAAAAAGCTAACCCCACATCAGCGAGATTAGCTTTTTAAAGATATCTTTCAAGGATATTAAATAGACATTAAACTAAAGTGGGCCGAGTTGGATTTGAACCAACGTAGGCGTAGCCAGCGGATTTACAGTCCGCCTCCTTTAACCACTCGGACATCGACCCATTTGCGTCACGGTTAATAATCATAGCACAGGAAGAGCGCAGTAGAACAATAAAAAAATAACAAAAAAACTTAAATTTTCGTTCTGCTGCCTATTATTGACCAAAAGCTAAACCTAAACTACGTAGGCTGATTTTAAAGCCCATAAAATTAAAGCAGCGATACCACCAAAAACTAACACAGCGGATACAGCCACCAGAATTGGTCTGTCTGCACCATCAAACTTCATAATTCCTCGATTCAAGTCAGACATGATTATTTGGCTCCTCTACTCTAACAAGAGTAATGATTGAATAAAGAGACGAACAAAACTAGAACGTTTTTATTGCTGTCTTGATTTGTAACTAGGTTAATGTTATCAAAACAATTTAGCTTTGGGGCTATTCTTAAAATTTCCCTTAGATCCCCAAATTTTGATCGCAGTGGAAGGTAACTTCCTGCTTATTAAAAGGGAGATCCTGGTTAATGGCGATTATTTCTTCTTGTTCCAGCCGATTGACATCGCCGATGTAGTTGTGCAAAAGTTGCGCCATCCGAGGATGATAAAAGCGATGGAGACTGTGATTAGCCGTAGCAGGAAAGCCTCTTCTTTTCTTGTGTTGTCCCCCCGCACCAGGGTCATAACTTTTAATGCCGTTGGCGATCGCCCATTCAATAGGTTGATAGTAACAAGCTTCAAAATGGAGGGCATTATATTCTTCATAACAGCCCCAATATCTACCATATAGCTGGTCGCCTTTTTGCAGACAGAAAGACATCCCCACAGGATTGTAATCATCTTGCTCGGTATATGCCACCACTAACAAAACGCGATCGCTATAGTTGGGATAAAGTTGTTCAAAAAATTGACGAGTTAGATATTTACTCCCCCAATAAAACTTATCGCAGGTACTACTATAAAACTGATAAATCGAGGCATATAAGTGTTGAGGAATCTCGTCTCCAACATAGGTTTTGGTATATAACCCTGCTTGCTTGACGGCTTTTCGCTCTCGTTTAATATTCTTGCGCTGATTACTATTAAACATTTTGAGATAGTCATCAAAACATTGGAAATTTTGATTTGACCAAATATAACCATGATGCAGCCAGCTAGTGAAGCCATTTGCCTCCATCATGGCTCGCCAGTCAGGATCAACAAACAAAAAATGACAGCCTGAAAGGCGATGGCGATCGCAAAAGTTATTAATCCCTGCCACCATTAACTCAGTAATCATCACCTCATCCTCGACCGGAGCAATCAAGAAGCGGTAGCCCACTGCGGGAGTAAAGGGGGTCATTCCCAATAACTTGGGATAGTAATTTATTCCTAAACGATGAGACAAATCTGCCCATTGGTGGTCAAAAACAAATTCTCCATAACTATGCCCTTTGAGGTATAAGGGTGCAGCAGCGATCAATTGGCGATCGCGAGGCCTACCCGAAGGGTAATCGCGCCATACTGCTAAATGATATGGTCGCCAACCATTTTGTACCGTAGCACTGCCAGAAGTTTCAAGATTATGGAGCCATTCCCACTCTAAAAAGGGAGTATTTAGGGGTTTAGCTAGTTCATCCCAATCTGCTTGGGGAATTTCGGCTATTTGGGTAATCCAGGACAGAGAATATTGGTATTTGGGCTGCTCAACCATAATGGGGCGTTTAAGACTGAAATAACAGAGGATTTGTTAATTAGCCTAATAAATATTGCTAAATATTGCCAAAACATTATAGATTAAAAGCTAGAAGCTTTATTGTTAATGTTCTGTTGCCAAACACATGAATTTTTCTGCTATATTTGCTAGTCTAACTTTTGCCCTATGGCTATTATTTACTCCAGGAAAAGCGATCGCAGTTGACCTGGTTTCCCATGCCCCAAAGTCGGCTCAAGCATATATCATTGAGCCAGCAGATGGGTCGAGTGTACCTGAAACCTTTACGGTGAAGTTTGGTTTATCAGGGATGGATCTTGCTCCAGCAGGAATGGATCAGCCTAATACAGGACATCATCATCTACTAATTGACCAGCAGGAATTACCTGAACTTACCGCATCCTTACCCGCGACAGAGCAGATTCGTCATTTTGGTAAAGCCCAGACAGAAACAGAACTGACTCTAGAGTCAGGAGAACATACTCTACGCTTGGTGCTTGGTAACTATCTTCATGTCCCTCATGACAACCCTGTAATTTCTGAGGCAATCACCGTTACGGTGCAATAAAGGGGCTTCGCCCCAGCTATTAACTCTTGGCTATTAGCTGCAATCAAATAGAGTTTTTAACAGTTACACCAAGGCTAAAGACTAAAAGCTAATAGCTTTTTGATAAAACACTGCAATAAATAAATAAATAAGTAGGTAGGTAGGTAGGTGGAATTAAATATAAAACCAAAAACAAAATAGATTTTGGGGGCAATTAGTTAGCTATCTCTATTCCCTGCTTCCCTACTTCCTACTAAACCATCTTCTAATTAATTTGACCCACCTACTTATGTCCTGTTTAAATCCGTTTCAAGCCGCAACGATGGTATCTCTGTTAACAGTTGCCTCCATCCCTGCGATCGCGCAGCGTACCCCCAGGGTAATCGCCCATAATGTGGAAGTATCTGGGGAGGTAGCTGCCACCTTTCACATCGAACCTGACCATAATCCCCAGGTAAATCGACCAACTACCGCCTGGTTTGCCTTGACTCGCCGTGGTGGTAGTAGTATTCCCCTGTCCGAATGCAACTGCACTCTTCAGATCTATCCTGTTCCCCATGCTCATGATGCCAAACCGCTGTTAAGGCCTGCCTTAATTCCCCTGAATGTCGAACAACATCAAGAAATCCCTGGGGCAAAAATAACTTTTCCCCAGGTGGGAGCATATGAACTAGAAATTAGCGGAACAGCCAAGGATAATAGTTTCTCTCCTTTCAAATTAACCTACACCGTTAATGTCG
>JBEANW010000117.1:0-12864 GCA_041165225.1 Cyanobacteriota bacterium
ATCTCCAGACCGCCGCAGATGTTTCTGAGCAATTGAGATTTGGTGAATTGATTTTAGATTTAAGTACTCGTAAGGCAATTAGAGGAGATCAGTTAATCGAGCTGACTATGAAAGAGTTTGAGTTACTTAAATATCTCATGTCCCATCCTCAGCAAGTAATGACTAGAGAAGAAATCATTGAGAATGTTTGGGGATACGATTACCGTGGTGAATCTAATGTGATTGAAGTCTATATTCGCTATCTACGGCTCAAAATAGAAAGCCAAAATCACAAAAGATTGATCCAAACCGTCAGAGGAATTGGTTATGTCTTACGGGAATAATCATGGCATAGGAGCAACACCTGCGTTTTTCAGATGAGTAGACCACAATGATTAGATTATAAAAAGCTAAAAGCTAAGAGCTACGAACTAACTAATTTACAACGGAGTCTATTCAACAGAAAACGACTGTAAGAGGAGTTTCATCTTCCCAGTTTATTGGGAATGCCCTCACATCCTCCTGGTACAGTGGAGCGAGACTTTTCCCCACACCAAGAGCAAATATAATAACGCTGTTCTTCACTCATCCGTTTAATTCCTGAGAAATTGGCTTTCTCTACCACCATTCCCGTATGTTTTCCTGTTTCATAGTCAGGCTGCACGGTAATACTCCGAGGAGAAGCAGTTTCCGTCTCACCATAAAACAGGCGAGCGCCCTTAATATCTGCCGCCGCCAGGTTTGCTTCATAGAGTACCGTCCGAGCTAAATTTGCTTTGACCAGATCACATTGACTTAAATTGGCTCTGACCATATTGGCCTCACTTAAGTCTGTCCAGCGGAGGTCTTGCCCCACTAGATATGCCCCTGCCAACATCACTCCTAGATCGATTACCCTCGTGCCATAGGCACGATCTTCGGAATAGCCACCGCTACCATCTAAGATTGCTCTACCAAGGTGATTGTCTCGTTTGAGAGGAGTTAATAAGCCAGATTGAGACAGAAACCGAATTACTTTCGCTTTACCATTTTCGTCAATACTAGAGACAATCGAAGCGGTTCGACCTTCGGCGATCGCTCTTTCTTGAGGCCAGTCTTCTAATAAACCTTCTTCGTTTAAGGTGAGGTCAGAAATCCCCTGAAAATAGGTATCAATAGTCTGCTGTTGGGTAATCCGATTTTGTTGAATCGTTAAATCCTTAGAAATGACATATTGCGCCCAAGCGACATAAACTGCCAACATCGCAATTAAAATTTGCCCTACTGCCCCAATCCATTCCGCCCAAGAGCCAAATTCATCATATTTAAACTGAGTCAGCCAGGTGCCAATATTGCCGTAAAACCCAAAATAATTGAGTAGCCCAGCGATCGCGCCCACAAAGCCAATAAAAGCCAAGATCGTCCTTCTTTCTTGAATGGTCAGGAATTTAATCACCCAGCCTCGAACGGAGGTGAATACCACTCCTAAAGAAAGACATAAGGCAGCGATCGCACTAGTTAATCCCAACCAAGGAAGTCTAAACCACAGACCTAATGCCATCAGCAGCAGGGTAATTAGAATTAATTGGGACTGGGAAAAACTAATTCTACGACCAGTATTTTTTTGATTAACGGCTGGTCGCCTAATTCCAGGAGATTCAAGAGGCTCGGATTGCCCTGGAGATAAGGAAACTGTATCTAGATCCACTAGATTAGTCTTGCCGTTTTCCAGCTCTCCTAGATTTTCTAGATTAGTATCGGGATTAATATCTGAATTAATATTTGAATTAATATTTGAGGTGGAATCAGTCCTGTCCTTCATTACTTAATAAATTTTTGACATATTTGACATGATATTGCCTAAACCATACTCAAGCCAAACATCAGGAATATTTAGCTAGGAGATCATCCTTGATTTTAAGTCGGCTGCCATCCTTTATCCCACACGGAGATAGTAATACGACCTCTCGTATCTCGCTGAACCTTCCCCTCTAAATTATCAACCTTAAAAAAACTAAAGCTGGTTTCTCGATTATAAACACTCCGTAACTTATCCCGAATATCTGCTGGAGCTTCACCCCCAAGGGTTTTGGCTAAAGTTTGCTGCATTGCTCCTAAACTGACATCTTGATCGAGGGCAATATCTGTTTGGCGAATTTTGCCTGTACCGTCGGCTTGATAACTAAGATTTACGCGATCGGGAACTACATCATAGTAATCTATCACTTTGCTATTCGCCTTCAAACCTGGTCTTTCGGAGCTTGGTTTACCCAGAGTACTCACTAGCTGACTTTCTGATGAGCCAGTGGTGAGGATGGGAATATTTAGCTCATTGACTGGCTCTCTTTTAGGCTCCAAAGTAATATCTGCCAAAGTTTTCGGCCGTTTTGGCGAGACTTTTGGTTCTTTTGTTAGTTCAATTTCGGCTTGGGCTTGGGCTTCTTGCTGGGCTTTTTCCGCTTCAGCTTGCTGTTCCGCTTGGGCTTTTAGTTTAGCTTTTTCCGCTTCAGCTTGTTTTTCCGCTTCGGCTTGCTGTTCGGCTTCGGCTCGTGCTGTTTCACTTTCGTCTGTTGCAGGAAATAAATCAGGTTGATTCTTTGCTGTCTCAACTTTTGCCGTTGGGGTCGCATTTTCAGGCGATCGCCAGAGATGAGAAACTACCGCAAACCCTGCTGCAAATGTCCCTGCTGCCACTCCTGTAGCGACTAAGAGAAATAAACCCACCGTAGCCAAGAGATTTTGCTTTTTCTTGGGGCGTTTTGGTGTTCTGGGTTCATAAGCCACAGTCTGGTTAGGGTGAACATTGGTGGGCAAGTCCCTGCCATCGGCACCGCGGTTGGGGGCAACATTCAAAGTCATCCCGGTAAGATTATTGCCTTGACTAGAGAGATTCTTTTGGTTTAATCCATCTAACATTTCTTGAGCCGTGGCAAAGCGATCGCGGGGATGAAACCTGACGGCGCGATCAATGACAGCAGCCAACTCAGGGTCAAGATTCACCGCTTTTTCTTGCCAGATTATTTCCCCATCACGAGGGTCGGTTTCTAGTTCGTTGGGAGCCAGTCCTGTCAACAAAAAAATTGCCGTCAAGCCCAAGCTATAAAGGTCGCTAGAGTAGATCGGACGACCTGCTGCCTGTTCCGATGACATATAGCCTGGAGTTCCAATGGAAGCGGAGTAGGTACTGAGAGAATTGCCGTTAACCTCCGTGGCGATCGCTTCTTTGACTGCCCCAAAATCGATCAAAAACGGCAGCCGATCTCCTTGACGCAAGATAATATTTTCGGGCTTAATATCTCGATGAATAATGCGACGGCTATGAACATAGTCGAGGACGGGTAAAATCTGACGGAGAATCTGCCTAACTTCATCGCGGTGCAGATTGCCTTCTTGCTCCCAATATTGGTTGAGGGTTAGCCCTTCAATCCATTCCTGGACTAAATAAAACTTGTCGTCTTCGGAAAAATAAGCGTAAAGTTGAGGAATTTGACTGCTACCGTTACCCAACTCTTCCAAAATCGCTGCTTCCCGCTGAAAACGCTCTTTCATCCAGGGGGGTATTTTGGGCTGCTTCACAATGGGTTTAAGCTGTTTCAGGACACATTTTCGTCCCGAAGGCATATGATTATCTTCTGTGAGATAAGTTTCCCCAAAGCCTCCTCTACCCAGAGTCTTTATAATGCGATAGCGGTTATTTAATAGTGCTGTCATATTTCTGTCAGATGAACGGCTGTTGATCTAAAAACAACTCGACTATTCTTATTTTAAGGCGGGTAAAGGAGAACGACGAACCAAAAAACAACCTTTCCTTTATTTGAGATTTATTTGAGATCTAGTAAACCTTTTTCTTTGAGCTTGGGATTAAATCTAATCTCCATCGCCACTCCGCGATCGCTTAACTGTTTTAAGATCTGAGCCTCTACTCGTCTTGCCACTTGCTTCCGTATTTTAATTTGCTTTGATTCTTCACTCTGTTGATACTGTGCCTTTTCTTCCTCTGTCATAGACGGATTGGCATCAATTGGCTCAGTCCAAAGGGATTCCTCAGTATCGTTACCTAGGGGAGTTGCTCCATTTTCGGCAATCCAAGCCGAGGCAATTTCAGCTAAAATTGTCCGACTCGGACGGTCAATGGTTTGGATCTTGAGCCAATGACAATGCTGGGGTTGTCTAATCAAGTGTTGCTTGAGACTAAGGTAGACATCACGGGAATATCCGACATATACCATAGTGCGATCGCGATCAAAAATTGCATAGACTCCAATCTTTCCTGCTACATCTTCGTTAATGTAACCCTCCCTCGTTAAATATGGTTGGTATTCCAAACTTGCTAAAGCTGGTGTTTCGGTTTGAGTAGACATATTTTGATGGTGATAAAATTATTCAGCGATCGTCCTATGCAGAGGCAGATTAATTTATTTCTTAGGTGTTAGCTAAGTGTAGTCAACCTTACGGTAGATTGCACACAAGCGACTAGGCTTAAAAATTTTAGCTTGAAACATGAAATTCGGCGGGACGTTAATGATGACATATTCGCTGTTGTTATGATACTGCTCAAACTCTCTCGGCATCCCCTTTGGCGTTTGCTGACTATAGGGGACTGGTTGAAACAGTAAATCAGTAAATCGAATACCAGCCTCGTGGAGCTTATGACTAATTTGCTCAGTAAATGTCTGATTAGTTAACAGGCTAAATAAAATTTCTTTGGCTTGGGTGTCTAAAGTGAAAGTTGCGTCAAAGTTTTTGACTATTCTTAAACCCATTTTCTAGGTATCGATAATTGATCGATAATATATAAAGGACTACCCAAGATAATATCAGAAATTTTTTGCTGATTTTTATCTGTTAATTTTCGTAAATCAGCAACGGTTGTCAGCTAATCAATTTACGTTCATAATTCTCTTTAACTAAAGAGGATCGCTGTTTATGACTAATGTCACCAAGACTTTAGGCACTTTATGTTTAATTTGCTGTTTAAGCTTAATATTATGGAGCGCTTCGTCCCTCCAGACAAATGCTCAAACGATCTCCCGTAGCTATTTAACGCCAGAAATACTGCAAGCAAAAACTAAAAACCTGACTCAACAAGAAGCTAGAGAGACGATCGATTTAAGTAACTTGATGATCGATTTTACCAATGCTAATAGTAAATTTAGTCAATATTTTTATCAAGAGCTTAATAATCTTATTAGTCGGTCAAGCACTCCTTTAAATCTTGATTTTAGTAATTCAATTATTCAAGGCGATTTTCAGCTTAACCAATTAGGCATTGCTAGTTCCGTAGGAGAAGGAGCGCTGTCTTCATTATTTACGACTCTAGAACAAGAAAAAATTAATCAGTTTTATCCGCTTAAAATTAACACTCGGGAAGACATACCACGGGTGAATATTTTTCGAGGCAGTCTATATTTTAAAAATACAGTGTTCACAGGCAATATTGAGGCTTCCAATAGTTTATATCTTCAATCTATTGCTGCTGATGAGGCTAACTTTAAGGGTATAGTAGATTTCTCTCAAAGTATTTTTACTAAAGAATTTGATTTTAGCAATGCGGTTTTCAATCAGAATCTAAACTTTTATAAAAGTCATTTTTTCGCTAAAGTAAAGTTTAATTTAGCAAAATTCAAAGGCATTACTGACTTTAATAAAAATCAATTTGAGGCATTAACAGAGTTCAAGCAAACTCTTTTTACTCAGCTTGCCGATTTTACTCGCTGTACCTTTGATGACACAGTTGACTTCAGTCGCGCTGGGTTTAGCGATCGCCTGATTTTTACCAAAAGTAAATTTTTACATCCTCTACTTTTTATTAATAGTAATTTAGAAAATACTGTTAGTTTTAGAGACATTTATCTTAATTCTCTAATCAACTTGCAAGATACTCATTTATTAAATCGGCTGGATTTTAGTAATGCTTTTTTCACCCCTCAAGCTAGTATTAATGTTTCGGGATTAGCTTTTGATGCCACAGAATCGCAGATTATTGGTCAGCCTGGGATAATTGGTAAGTATCTCAGGATTAATCGCTTACAGGGTAACGAAACGGTCTTTCGCAATTTGATTCGTAATTTCCGTAGTTTGGAACAGATTGCTGATGCGAACCATCTCGAATATCAGGAAAAACAATTACAAGCTAAAGCCATCGGTGATCGGCTCACAATTAAATCCTGGCGTACAATATTCACGGGAAATTGGGTTAGTTTGATTCTTCCTTGGTTAAGTTTAAATTTACTATTGCTATTAGGAGACTATGGCACAAACATCACTTTGATCTTTAGTATTGGCATCACTACAATCGCCCTGTTTAGCTTTTTATTCTGGCTAATTGATCGCTATCGCCCCCATATTTCTCAGCCTGTCATTCCTCGTCGCGATGAAATTATCATGATGCTCCTTAGTTATAGTGGGGCTAATTTATTCAGTCTAGTTAATATCTTTGTGACCACCGATCGACCCTGGCTAACTCTAGCAGCGATCGCCATTGTGTTACTGCCAATTCCCCTCGTTATTACCATCCTCATTTACCATCGTGGAAGATATCACAAATTATTAGACAGTTCCTACTTTGTCGAAAATGGTGAATTGAGACAATTCCGATTACTCATTGGACGGTTGCCCATTATGCCCAGGTTTGTCTTTTTCCGCGATCGCTTTTTGCCCATTCTCTGGGAAACACGCTGGAATTGGCTCAACTATTATGACTTTAGTTTAAATAATATTTTCAAGCTAGGTTTTAACGATCTCCGTGTGCGCGATCGACATTTACCAGGGCTGATTTCTGCTTTAGTTTGGTATCAATGGTGTTTGGGAGTGCTATATATCGTTCTGCTACTATGGACGCTTTCTCGTACTATTCCTGGTTTAAATCTGTTGATTTATTTTTAAAGGCATCACCCTCAATCCTATTCGTATTGAGTATCGTATTTTAATTGCAATTGCTGGTTATTTTATTATGACAATTTCAGTTTAAAGCGGGAATATAGCGTTTCTCGAATAGAATGAGATCCAGATTGGTTCTGTATTAAACTTGACATTTAAGACAATCGCTAAATCCAGAACAGGTCTAGTTATTCAGGCAGAGTACTAAAAACTTTCCTGACGGACTGTTGAGCTTTTGATTCTAACAGTTGCCAGTCTACCTCTCCTAACTCATCTAGCAGACGGGTATCGATTTCCACAGGATAAGCCGCTTCATTCTCCTCACTAAATATATGTTGCATTGGCTCATATTCTTGAAAACAGACTTTGTAACAAAGCTCCCAAACATCCACCTCTATTTGATAATTAGAGGAAGTAAGACAAAGATGATAGCCAGGGATCGGTGCTGTAACCTCTCTATAGGTTCCTTGCCAATTAGAAGTTTCGATTTCCTTCCGAATATTATCTACAATCCTGAGCATAGCTGGCTGCATCAACACCTGAGCCTGCTCCCAAGCTAACGTATTTTTAAAAGTTGGTTTCATGATTCTTGAGCTATAGGTAATCAGCTATTGCAATATCAATAAATGATAAAAGTATCTCAGAGAATTGTTTTATTTCTATCAAGTTACTCAATACTCGCTGATAATAAAATTATAAAAATTGTAAATTGCCAGCATAGCTATTAACTTGCCAAAGTTAAATTATCCAAGTTAGACTGTCCCATTTGCAGTTTTTGCTCAATATTTGCTCAATGGCTAGATTGAGTTACTCCCGAAATACATTTATATACTATATTTACTATTTATTATGGATATCAACGAGACTATCTCTCAAATAAGGTCTCAATTAGCGAAAATTGAGCTTCATGAAGCAGAAAATCAACAGGAACAGGCTCAGGTAACCGAACTCATTTTGAATTTGGAAACTGAGCTTAAGCAGTGGCAACGGCGACGGGACGAGCTAGATGAAGAAGCCTTGAAGCTTTATACTCAGGCTGAAGAGTTAAAACCTAAGCTAAATAAGTTAGAGCGTATTGCTAATTTGTCCAAGGATTTTTTAGAGTTGCATTATGAATGTCAGGACAGCCAAGACTTGTTAAGCACTTTATATTCTTCCATTTCTGCCGAATCAAACCAGAGCAATAGCCAGGCACTACTAAATTCTCCCCTGTTTAAGGAACAAACAGTGACCCCAGAACCATCAGAATCTCCTGCTCAAAATTACGCTCAATATTCCATTACGATTGATGAGATCAAACAGGCTTTACCTAATGCCGAAAAGATTTATCAAAAGCTGGTAGCCAACTATTTAGAAGAATATAAAACCTATCAAAATTATATTGTTGATGGTTTGGATGTGATTTGGTACGCTGTAGCATTCATTGCTTTTGGGCGCTCATCCTACCGTAAAATGGGCTTTAAATATCATCCTGATTTAGATGGTTCAGAAAGAGCAATGCAACTAGTCAATACTGCCTGGTCGATTTCCCAAAAATATTTAGGAGATTCCCCCACAACACCATGAACAGTCTTTAAGCAAAGGGAGAAACTGATGACCGAAAACGCTACTATTAAAGACTCAAAGGTATCAGTTAAATTCGACGACTTGGGAGGCAGTTGCTCTCAAGTAAAGGGTATATGGCATCAGAGATACAAACTCTACCAGACAATGTAATAGATCTAATTGCTGCGGGAGAGGTGATCGATTCCATCGCTGCGGTGATTAGAGAGTTGGTAGAGAATTCTTTGGATGCGGGGGCAAGCAGAATCACGATTATCTTAAATCCCCAATTGTGGCAGGTTCAGATAATTGACAACGGCAAGGGGATGGAACTTGGAGATCTTCGTGTCTGCGCTCAACCTCACAGCACCAGTAAAATTCGGACTCAGCAGGATCTCTGGCGGATTACCAGCTTAGGCTTTCGAGGAGAAGCCCTCCACAGCATTGCTCAGGTGGCAGATTTAACTATCTGTAGTCGCAGCAATCAAGGGGATATAGGTTGGCAAGTTATCTATCGTGAGGCTCAACCAGAGGCAGAATCCATGATCGCGATCGCCACAGGCACGATTGTCACCGTCTCTAATTTATTTGCCAAGATTCCCGTTCGCCGCCATGCCTTACCTCCCAGATCCCAACAGTTAAAGACAATTCAAAAATTAATCCAGAAAATTGCCCTGTGTCATCCGCAAGTAACGTGGCAGATTAAGCAGCAAGATAGTCTGTGGTTTCAGATTAGTCCTGGGGCAACAGCTCAAGATATTTTGCCTCAATTCCTCAAAAGAGTTAATCAGCAAGATCTGCAATATCTTCAAGTTGAGGTGGCAACCCCTAGTGCAGCCAGTGCAACCCAACAAATTACACCATCGTTAGCCCAGGATAATCAAGTATCAGCCAGGAATAACTTTCATTTATCTACTGGTTTATCTGCTACTGATAATAATACTAATAAGTCGCAAATTGAACTGGTGATGGGTCTACCAGATCGCTGCCACCGCCATCGTGCAGATTGGGTCAAGGTGTCCGTTAATCATCGTTTTGTGCGATCGCCTGAGTTAGAACAGACAATTCTTCAGAGTCTGGCAAAAACCCTGCCTCGCGATCGCTTTCCTGTTTGTCTGCTGAATCTACAAACCTGTCCTAGCCAAGTGGATTGGAATCGTCACCCTGCTAAATCAGAGATCTATCTCCATAACCTTCCCTACTGGCAACATCAAGTCAGTCAGGTAATTGCCCAAGCTTTAAGACTCAATACCCAGAGTCTCCCTGCTGCGGTTGGCGATCGCCGTATCGGTAAAATGCTCAAGGTGGCAGAAGCCTCATCCAAGCAGTACCACCTTGACCGCGAACTAGCGAAGATCGAAGATACCACCCCCACATCTGCAATCAACTCCCTTAAACTAACCGCCGTTGCTCAGGCCAATAAAACCTATATCGTGGCGGAACATCCTTCTGGAGTCTGGCTAATCGAACAGCATATTGCCCACGAGCGAGTGTTATACGAACAGCTACAGGACAATTGGGAATTAGTACCTTTATCTACTGCCATTACCCTAGAATATCTCAAGCCACAACAGCTAGAGCAGCTAGAAAAATTAAATATAGACGTGGAACTGTTTGGGGATAATATTTGGGCAGTTCGGAATGCGCCGAAAATCCTCCTAGAACGGACAGATTGCGCTGATGCCTTAGTGGAATTAAGCTGGGGGGGAGATTTGCAAGCGGCACAGGTAGCCACCGCTTGTCGGAGTGCCATTCGCAATGGTACAACCTTGAATTTGGAAGAGATGCAGCATCTGCTCAATCTTTGGCAAGCCACCCGCAATCCTCGCACCTGTCCCCACGGCAGACCCATCTACCTTTCCTTAGAAGAATCTAGCTTGTCGCGGTTTTTCCGCCGTCATTGGGTAATTGGCAAGAGTCACGGCATTTAAGACGTTGCTGGTAAGATAGTAATATTTACATTGATCTCAAAATATCCCCAAAATATTCGATGAACACTCCTGAAACCGATGTTAAAGACCGTAGTTTCGGCGCTTTAATCTATTTATTTCCCTTAATCTATTCCCTACCCTTCGGCATTATCCTCTTATCCCAATTTTCCTGGTTAGCGCAATTTTTCTCCCCGATCATTGTTTTATATGGCGTTACCAATAGTCTTCCCTTTGCCAGTTTGATTATCTTCTTTGGCTTGTGGCTGGGGGTAGTGAGAAATGAGAATATGAGTTATTTTTTGCGTTTTAATGGAATGCAAGCAATTCTAATCAATATTTTGCAGATTCTATTTAGCCTAATTATGGGTGTTCTCATCCCCGCTTTTGGCGCACAAAGTTTAATTAGCGAGACTTTAAACAATACGATTTTTATGGGCAGTGTTGCTGCTTGCTTTTTCTGTATGGTTTTCTCTGTGCAGGGTAAATATGCAGAATTACCAGGTATTTCTGAAGCCGCTTCTTCTCAAATTCGTTAAATCATAGTTAATTTTGGTTGTAAATTAGGCGATCGCAGTTTGGAAAAGGCGATCGCCTAATACTCAACGATTTAACTTTATAGAATAGCCAGGGATGTTGGTCACAGGGAGTGATCTAGCTCATCGTTGAACTAGCCAAATGGTTGATGGAAGAGAAACTATAGTAATAAATCAAGTAAAGAAACTTGGTTCATTTTAACTAATTTGAAGAGGAGTTAAGGGCTAAAATCCGTCTACCAATTCTTCTCCCAATTTTAGCTCTAAACTCTCTGAAAAATGCCCCACTTATTGACAATGAGTAATGGTTTAGAAATGACTCTGAAAACAACAAAACCCTCTCTTTGAGAAGGTTTCAGTTATATCGGAGCGACGGGATTTGAACCCATGACCCCCACTACCCCAAAGTGGTACGCTACCAAGCTGCGCTACGCCCCGTTTTAAACTATCGACCTTGACTGCTTAGGTTTGATGGTCAACATGTGACCAGAATAACAGAAAACGAGCTACCATCACAAGTTCCATCACAAGTTAAATTTCACCTAACAGATAGGACAGATGAGATTGATTATTTATTTGTTCTTCACCCCACGAAAAATAGCTTTGTAAGTATAAAAGTCGCTTTTGGGAACATCTGCAATAATAATGTGATGGATTGACAGCAAAACCAAGTTAGGGGAGAAGAAAATGGTTGAGTGGCAAGTAAGAGGTGTTCGTGGGGCGACAACCGTAACGGAAAATACGGTGACTGCTATGAGTGATGCAGTCCACGAGCTAATCGCTGAAATTGAGGCTCATAACTTGTTTCGACCAGAGGATATAGTCTGTGTGTTTTTCACTGTCACAGCCGACCTAGATGCCGTATTCCCTGCTGCCGCTGCCAGAAAACGTCCTGGTTGGGATCATGTTCCTTTGATCGATCTGCAACAAATGAATGTTCAAGGTAGTCTCGATCGCTGTATTAGAATTCTAATTCAGGTGAATACTTCTGTTGCCCAATCAGCCATTGTCCATCGTTATCTACGTCAGGCTCAAACTTTACGTCCAGATTTAGATGTTCAGATGAGTTGATTCACCGTTCCTGATTTATTTAGACTAGTTTTCCAGTAAACATTTACTGGCTAGCAGGTTTATTTCAGGGGTTTGAAAAATGCTACACTGGTCAATTTTTTGAGCGATCGCTGATGATTGATGTTGTTTTAGATTGGCGATCGCCTGTTGTGTTTCTGGCTGAAATTGATTAAGCCAGTCGTTTTGCTGGAGATATTCGGCGGTAAAAGCAGTATGGTCTACTAGCCAAAGATCTACTTGATATTGCTGGATCAACTGTTTAAAGTCTGCTGGACTTGAACTATATTGAGCCTGAATTAAGTCCTGGGTGCGCTGGCGAATTTGTTTGTAATAGTCCCAATGGTAAGGAATACTGTATTCTCTGGCGGTTAGAACGCTGCGTTGAGCAAAGCTGGGAATGAAATCTCCTGACTCGCTCAGAGTAGCGATAATTATATCTTTAGGCTGCTGTCGTAGAAATTGGTAGAGTTCGGGATTTTTTGCCGTCACATAGCCCAGTCGCTGAGGATAAGCTTGCACTGCATAGGTGGGATAGAGTAATGCAGCGATCGCGATCGCTGTAATGATTGCCTGACGAGTCGGGGAATGAGCAGCAATTTGTTGGATAAGTCTATGTAAAAGAATTGCTAGAGTGATTCCTGAGAGTAAAGCGATCGCCATGCGACTAGTATGTTGGGAATAACGACTAGGAAGGTGAAGGCGAAATAACATTAGGTGAGCTAAACCATACCAGACAAATGAAATCAAGATAATTTGCCAGATTATCCGTAATTTAGCTGTAATTTTCTTACTCAAGGGAAATATTTCAGGAAATTGGCGAATCAATGGTAGCAATAAGCCAAATGAACACATCAAAAAGTATTGCCATTCAAAAGGAAAAAAACCACTCTGTTTCCCTACTAGCCAAAAATGCCAGGGGCGATCGCTAAAAAAAGCACTCCTGCCTGCGG
>JBEANW010000118.1:0-5225 GCA_041165225.1 Cyanobacteriota bacterium
TTACTGCCGATCACAGCCAACTAATTTGGAAAAATTTAAAATAGATAGTGAGTTAACAACTCATGTATAAAAACTTTTAATTCCTAAAATTCTATATTTAAAAAATATATGCGGATAACTGCAACCAAAGTATTTATCGGAATATCATTAAATATACTTTTACCAATTCAGGTTTTGGCAGAGTCCGAACAGCCAAAATCAAATAACCTTAATCAACCCAATCAAGTTGATCAAAAGAGCGATCGCCCTTCCAGTTCCGCTTTTGCTGTTAAAGCAGGAGGTGTATCATGGCAAGGAAAAACTAAGTTAGGTTTAATGAAGCTGGACGGTAATTTTGATTCCTCGGCACGCTTTAATCGGGGCAAAGCTTCCCTCTCAGCCCCCACAGCGATCGGCTTAGTAGATTTATCAATCGACCTAGACCATAAGATTAAACCAATTCAAGCTGCTACTGGTTTGCAGACAAATACCCCCTTGGGTTCTTTAGCAGTCAAAGGAAACTTCAATCAAGATTTAGTCTTTAGTGGTGGCAATGCAGTTTTGAATTCTCAAACTCGTATCGGTGCAATTAGCGTTCAAGGAAATTTCGACCACGAGACTCATTTTAGCGGTGGCAATGCAGCTTGGAACTCCAAAAGTCGCCTGGGAACAGTTAGCATCCAAGGTAAATTAGACCATGAGACTCAATTTAGCGGTGGCGATGCAGCTTGGAATGCCAAAACTCGCCTGGGAACAGTTAGCATCCAAGGCAAATTTGACCATGAGACTCGCTTTAGCGGTGGCAATGCAGCTTGGAATGCTCAAACATCCTTTGGTTCATTAGCAGTGAACGGCAACTTTGATGGCGACACCAACTTTATGGGGGGCAACCTCAAAATTGGCTCCAAAGCCTTGCTTGGCGATTTTCAGGCTGATATTAAAATCGATCAGGAAAGCAATTTCAATGGCGCGGATGCCTCTTGGGATAGCAATCTCCTGTTTGGGTCAAATGTCGGAGTTACTGGTAAGTTTGACCAAAGCAATACCTTTGCAGGAGGTAGCATTAAGCTGGGAGCGCAATCAGCAATCGGCACCATGGGAGTTAAAGCAAATCTTGATGGCGATACTCAATTTACTAGCGGTAGTGCCTTCTGGAAAGCCAAAACCAAACTAGGTTCAATTGGCTTAGATGCTGATGTCAAAAAAGATGGTAATTTTTCTTCCAAGTTCGGCTGGGAATTGCCATTGTAATAGCTTCTAGCTCCTAGCTTCTAGCTCTTAGCTTTAAAACCGTGAATTATCAATTATCTAACGATCGCTCCAAAATCGGCTAAAACTCTGGCGTGATTACGCAGCAGCCCTAACAGATTTAAGCGGTTGCGTTGAACATCGGGGTCATCTGCCATGACTAAAACGCTATTATCCCCATCAAAAAAGTTACTGACTACAGGAGCAATTTTTACCAAACCATCGATTAGTAATTGATAATTGCGCTGTTGTTGTGCTGCTTCTGTTTGGGGTAACAAGTCTACTAATGCTTGATAAAATTCTGGTTCGGAAGATTCAGCAAATAATTGGGGATTAACTAAACCCTGGGGATCTAAAGCCTGAGTATCTAAATCCCCTTTGCTGGCTAAACGGGCGGAACGATTGATCGTTTCGTAGATTTCATTGAGTTTGCCGTTGTTGCGGGTTGATTGCAAGAATAAAGCGCGATCGCGTACATCTAATAAATCTCCTAAAGCTCTCTGGGCGTATTCTGGATCATTATCTCCCACCACTGCATTCACTAGATCGTAATCCACCTGCTTTTCGTCTTGCAGTAGCGTCCGTATTCGTTGGAGAAAGAATTCTTGCAAGGCTGATAAAGGAGAAGTGCGATCGCTATGAGCCGAAACAAAATCCGCTGAACTCTCTTGGAGTAACTGATTTAGATTAAGACCCAGATCTCCTGCCCAGGTAATGTTCACGATGCCGTTAGCTGCTCGACGGAGGGCAAAAGGATCGGATGAGCCTGTGGGAATCATGCCTAGACCAAAAATACCGACTAAAGTGTCCAGGCGATCTGCCAAACCAACTACTTGACCATTTAAGGTGGCGGGCATGATGTCATCGGCACCTCTAGGCAAATAATGTTCAAAGATGCCCTTTGCTACCGTGGGGGACTCGCCACTCACCAGCGCATATTTTTCCCCCATCACTCCCTGTAGTTCGGGAAACTCATAGACCATTTGCGTTACCAGATCTGCTTTGCACAGTAGAGCCGTGCTTTCAATTTCATTTTGCTGAGATTCATCGACATTTAACTGTTCAGCAATAATTTTTGCTGTATCAATGATGCGGTCTACCTTATCCCGCATGGAACCTAAATCCTCCTGAAAGGTGACGTTTTCCAGTTGAGGTAGATAGGTATCTAAATGCTCATCGCAATCCGCCTGATAGAAAAATTGTGCGTCTGCCAGCCTGGCGCGAATCACTCTGCCGTTTCCTTCGGCAATGACATCTCGCTTTTGCGGATCGCCGTTGGCAATAGTAATAAAGTTCGGTAATAAAGTGCCACCGTCTCCCTGTTGATGCACGGGAAAATAACGCTGATGACTAACCATGACGGTGGTGATTACCTCAGTCGGGAGAGTGAGGAATTCCGCTTCAAATTTACCCGTAACTGCGGTGGGGTATTCCACCAAATTGATAACCTCTGCGAGCAGATCAGGATAGATTTCGGCTTTACCACCTATTTTCTGCGCTTCTGCTAGGATACCTGCTTCAATCTTGGCTTTTCTGGCGACAGAACTTACTTCCACCGCCGCCGAGCGCATCATTTCTACGTAATCTGTGGCTTGAGGAATGGCGATCGCTCTGGGGTGCAATACTCTATGACCACGAGAAAGGCGATCGCTTTGAATTCTTTCTGAACCATTAACTAGTTCTAGGGGTAAGACCTCATTGTCCCACAGTGCTACCAGCCAGCGAATTGGACGCGGAAAACGAAAGTCACCGTCTCCCCAGCGCATAAAGCGTTTACCTTCTAAGCCAGTAATCCATTGTAGACATAGTTCTGATAAAATCTCTGGAGTCTGACGACCTGGAATCTGCTTTTGGATAAAGACAAATTCACCTTTGTCGGTATTGCGAATTTCTAAATCTTCGAGAGTCATCCCCTGCTTACGGACAAACCCGGCGGCTGCTTGAGTCGGTTGGCCGTCTTGGAATGCTGCTCTGACGGGAGGCCCTTTGATTGATTCTTCTCGGTCTGCTTGGCGATCGCTTATGCCTTTGATCAATACGGCTAAACGGCGGGGAGTTCCATAATACTCAAGAGTAACGGGGTTAAGAAACTGTGCCGATAAACTATCAGGAATTTTAGTCTGCCATTGCGCGATCGCGCTACTAACAAAATCTGCGGGTAATTCTTCTGTACCGACTTCTAACAAAAAATTAGCCATAAACTAGCCATAAACGAAAAATGTACTTACTGCCATCTCGTTTAAACAGGATAACAGTTATCCGTAGTTCATTCTCAGTTATTCCTGCTTCAAGACAAGATCTCTAAAATTATATCTCTGCGATGGGACTTAATCATCATCATAATTGCCCTCAATTATCCCTAAAAGTCTGGCTAGAGAATTTATTAAAGATATCGCATTTTGCAATACTATCCATGCTTATATCGCATTTTTTTCGAAATTAGTTTTTTATATTACCCAAATTTAACCTTTCCCCTGGTAAATTTCTTATCTGTACACATCGTCCAGCTTTCGCGAAGGGCATCCTAGCCTAGAATCACCTGCAAAACGTGCTGCAAAGTCAGCCGTAGTTTTTGCATGGCTGTTGATGTACAAAAGCAAATTTAATTTTAGAGCTAAAACATGCCTGATTCCTCAACTACTACCGAAAATGTTGATATAACTAGTACTGATAATGCTGATACTCAAAGTTCAGAAAGTACTGATAGTCTTTATCCCGAAGATACAAATGCTTTAGCAACCGACAATACCACTTTAGAGGATACAGTTAGCCAAGATAACAGTGCCAATCCTGTTGAAACTAGTCCTGTGGCATCAACAGGTGGTGGCAACGTCATTGATGTAGACAGAGATTATGGTGGTGATTTAAAAAGTGCGATCGCAGCAGCAGGTTCTGGTGACACAGTTCAGTTAGGAAACAATACCTATTCCGCATCAGGAATTACTATTGATAAGGGCATCACCATTGATGGTCAAGAGGGTTCTGTGGTTGATGGCGGTGGCACATCGGACACTATTTTCAATCTGACTACCGATGCTTCTAATGCAACTATCCAAAATATAGAAATAACTAATGCCAATAATGGCATTCAAAGTTATGGTGCGTCAGATTTAACCTTACAAAATTTGAACATTCATGACATTGGTATTAGCGAAACCATTAGAGATGGCCAGAACAACACGGGAATTACCCTCAACAAAGCTGATGGAGCTAAGGTTCTCAATTCCACCATCAGTAACGTGGGTAGAAAAGGTATTGGTATTGGAGACACCAGTGGTGCTACAGTCAGTGGCCTTACAATCGAAAATGTCAATCTGGGGGCAGAACACGCCCAAAACCATGATGCTGCTGGCATTAAACTATTTAATACTTCTGGCGTTACTGTTAGTGATAATAATTTATCTAAAATTAATGCGAATTATGTTTGGAATGATACTAACACTGGTACAACAATCGAGAATAATAATCTCCAAGATGTAGGTACTGACTATCTCGCCCCAGGCTTTAATTCTGAGGTAGGGGACATAGTTGGTATTTATGACGAAAAAAG
This sequence comes from Cyanobacteriota bacterium, assembly GCA_041165225.1. Lineage (GTDB taxonomy): Bacteria > Cyanobacteriota > Cyanobacteriia > Cyanobacteriales > Xenococcaceae > Waterburya. Next base: position 4,778 of record JBEANW010000118.1, read on the forward strand.
TGCAAATTCCAGTGTCAACAATAATAATGGTACTTCTGCTGATGGATTTCTAGTTTATGATGCCACAGCATTTACCACCGAAACCTTAGATCTTGGCAACAACGACTTCTCCAGCCAACAGACTGGTAGCATAGATTATTTTGCTAACAGGGATGCTGAAATACTAGTTGCCACAACCGAAGACCCAGGTGCGGCTAACTTTGATTCATTTGCCGACGACTATTATGCCAAAGCTATTATTGGTTAGCTTTAGCTTTCAAGGCGTTGTTGATTTTGAATGCAGATTGAATACATAAAATTGAGAGTCAGAGACTGTTTATGTATTTCAAATAATTAATACTCACAGCATTCTTTTTGGTTTCCACTTACGGCTAATTCTCTACCATTTTTTGTCCCACTGAATCATTAGCCATCTTTTTACTTTTTTACCTTTCTAGCAAATAACTAA
>JBEANW010000119.1:0-7087 GCA_041165225.1 Cyanobacteriota bacterium
ATAGTATGGGTTGTCTGGGGGGCAAATTATTAAAGCAGCATGGCGACTTTGATTTGATTCATGCTCATGATTGGTTGGTGGGGGATGCAGCGATCGCCCTCAAGCATACTTTCAAATTACCCATCGTCGCCACCATTCACGCAACAGAATATGGTCGTTACAACGGCATCCACAATCTTCGGCAACAGTATATCAACGGCAAAGAGAATCTCTTAGCCCATGAAGCTTGGCGAATTATTGTCTGTAGTCAATATATGCGGTCAGAAATTCAACGAGTTTTTCAATCTCCCCCAGATAAAATTGATGTAGTTTATAACGGCATTCGTCCTGAAAAAAAGCACCACGACCATAACTTTAATCGGACTCAATTTCGCCGTCGCTTTGCTAATGATTGCGAGAAGATTATCTATTATGTGGGGCGGATGACCTATGAAAAAGGTATTTCAGTCTTACTTGATGCTGCCCCTTTAATCATTCACTTAATGGGGGGTGGAGTCAAATTTGTGATCATTGGTGGGGGAGATACTAGTCGCCTGAGGCATCAGGCAATCAGTTTAGGCATCTGGGAGCAATGTTATTTCACAGGCTTCATGTCCGATGCCGATTTAGATAAGTTTCAGACTATCGCCGATTGCGCTGTTTTCCCTAGCCTATATGAACCTTTTGGGATTGTGGCCTTAGAAAGTTTTGCTGCCCGTGTTCCCGTAGTTGTTTCAAATACAGGCGGACTTCCAGAAGTAGTACAGCACAATTATTCAGGAGTGGTGACTCGCGCCAACGATCCCGATTCTTTAACCTGGGGAATTTTACAGGTATTACAAGACCCTGAATACTCTCAGCAACTGGTGGATCAAGCCTACAAAACAATTGCTCAACGCTTTAGCTGGCATGATTTAGCGAAGCAAACTTGTAACGTGTATCTGCAAATTGCTTCCGAGCGATCGCAAGTTATTTGGTAGTTAGTTCCTGATTCAGCAATCTTAAATGATTATGGATTCTGATCCAAGAGGCGATCGCTCATCATTCTACTGTTTTTTCAAGCCTTTATCTTCCAGCAAGGTATAAAGCACAGGAACAACTATCAAACTGAGGAGAGAGGAGGTAATTAAACCACCGATAATACCTACCGCCATTGGTTGACGTAATTCTGCCCCTGCACCCCAGCCGAAGGCAATGGGTAACATGCCTAAAATGGTGGAAAAGGTAGTCATGATAATTGGGCGTAGACGAACAACTCCAGTTTGGAGAATGGCTGCGGTGCGCTCTACTCCTGCACCACGTAATTGGTTAATATAATCAAGCAGTAAGATCGCGCTTTTATCTAATAACCCCAAGAGAAAGATCAAGCCGATCAAAGAGATCATCCCAAAATCACTCTGAGTTACGAGTAGAGCTAACATCGCCCCCACTATGGATAAGGGTAGAGATAAACCAATTACCATTGGTTCTAACCAGCGACGGAAAGGCAAATAAATCACCGCCAGCATACAAATTAACGCTAGGGCGAGGGTAATGGCAAATTCGCCTAAAATTTTCTGAGAACGGGCGGAATCGCCTTCTAAATCAAAAGTAATTCCTGGGAGTAAAACCTGACTAGCGATCGCCTGGGCTTGGGCGGTGGCATCTCCAATACCCTGATCTGCACTTAAGTTGGCATTGATATAAGCTACTCGTTTTTGGTCTAGATGAATCAGTTTATCTAAAGGTTCGTTGACTCCATCGATGCGGACATCAGCAAATCCTGATAGCTGGCGAATTTTTGCTTGAAAGGCGATCGCACTGCGCCGTAACTGCTCAATATTTTCTCCTGTTAGGGCAACTTTAAACGAGGGATCTTCACCAGTTTCCACAAAGGGAATATCTTCCACGCTGACAACTCCCTGGGGAATTGGGGGTAATTGCTGCCGAATTGCTGACTGTACTTGACTGGTAGTTAAGTTGCGTTCACGTTTGAGTTTGATGTATATTTTGCCCTTATTCGGCTCCCCCCGTAACCCAGCGATCGTGTAAACAGAGTCTACATCAGGATGATTTAAAACTACCTGTTCTAATTCCTGCCCAACCCGAATGGTTTTGCGTAATAAAATTCGTTCAGGCGATCGCGCTAAATTACTTAACCAGCTAAACTGACTAGACTGGGTTTTCTTGGGGGAATCCTGGTTAATCTTTAGATTGGCATTGCCACTGCTAGCTAATTTCGGTAAGGGAGTCGTATAGACAATCTTAAATTCTCCCCGATCTAGTTGGGGAATGAAACCTTGGGGAATTAAAGGGATTAAAGCAATTCCTGCGACAAAACTAGCGATCGCAATACCGATTACTGCCCGACGATGATTTAATGCCCACTGCAATAAATTACGATAACTCCTCGTAATCACGTCTCCCCCTGACTGCTTATTTTGCGTCTTAACTCCCTGGGCATTCAGCCAATATACCGCCAATACAGGGGATAGAGTACGGGCTGCTAACAGAGAAGTTAGTACCGCAGCGGAAATAGTAATGCCAAAAGGACGAAAAAATTGCCCTAAAGTCCCCCCCATAAAGCCGATGGGCAGAAATACCGCCACAATAGTTAATGTCGCCACCGAAGCCGTAAAACCAATTTCTGTAGTTGCAGCAAAAGCAGCTTCCCGAATACTTTGACCCGCTTCCAGATGACGCATAATATTTTCGATCTCGACGATCGCATCATCGACAATAATGCCAATTGCTAGGGCTAAAGCCAGTAGGGTTAGAGTTTCTAGGTTGTAGCCCATGACTGCCATCACGATAAATGTCCCTAAGAGGGAAATCGGAATTGCCACCGCCGTAATCAGAGTTGCCTTGAAGTTTCGTAGGAAGAGGAAAATAATTAAAATCGCCAATACTACCGCCCCCCATAAAGCATCAATGGTTGCTTGGGTGCTGTCGCGGATATAGCCTGCGGAAGTTTCGGCTAAAATCAACTGGATATGGGGTAAACGTTGCTGTAGTTGAGTTACTTGTTGTTCTACTTGCTCAACTACTTCCAAGGTATTGGCATCCCCTTGTTTAATTACCTGAAAAGCGATCGCCTTAGCGCCATTAAAGTGAATTAAGGTGCTATTAGCAGTGGGATTTTCGGGGTTAACTTGACCATAATCAGCATTACCCAAGATATCTACCCGTTCTACTCCTGGTAATTTTTCAATCCCAGGCACAATTTCCGTCTTAGTTACCTGGTTTAACGTGCCGAGATTCCCCTCTTGATCCGTGACTATATAGCTAATGGCGCTAGTTTCATTGAGGTTAAAAGGAATAATATCTAAATCAGTTGAAGCTGGTAAAGATAATTGCTGGAGTCTACTATTCACCGTAGCAGTAGCTTCTTGGATATTTATATCAGTATCCAGTAAGAGATTAACTACCGTCTGTCCTAAATAGGTTGAAGAGTATAACTGTGCCAAGCCTGGAGTGTCGGCTAAAGCTTGCTCAATCGGTCTAGTTAACTGCGCTTCCGTCCCTAAAACTGTCTCCGTGGGAGCTTGGGCGCGAATTACCACCACAGGGAAGTTAACCGTGGGAAACAAAGAATATTTTAAAGAACTAAAAGCAAATATACCAGCAACAGCGATCGCTAACCAGAAACAGATCGTCCAACGAGAATGTTCAATTGCCAACCGTGAGAGATTAAACTGCTTCTTCAACATAAGGGGAAAGGGGCAAAATGATTCCAATAGGTTTCATTCTGCCAGATAATGTTGAAAATAGAGGCGATATAGTTGACAGCGAGGAATTACCTGATTACCAGATAATTTAACTAAACCGATGCTACTTAGTTTATAAGAGATTAGACTCGATACTTGCAAGGGGGAGTCCGCTGCCACAATTTGGCTAAATGTATTCATTAACTCTGGATATTTATTGAGCAGAGCAAAGTGCTTCTGCAAATGAGTCCGATAAATTCCTGATGGGGTAGGAGCTTCTGCTAATAGCTGCTGGAGGGTAATTTCTTGAGTGGACAAGACATAAAATGCTTGTCTAATTAAATAGGGAAAACCGCCAACCATGTCCATCAAAGCCGTTAAACCGTGGTCTAAATCGACAATTTCTAGTTTAAATTGATGACGACTAGCGAGTTCTTTTACCTGGGCAAAATTAAACTCAGGCAAAATGATCGGCAAGCCTAAATTAAATGGTGATTGATGAATTTCTAAGGGAAGATGAACATCAGTGGAATGCACCACAATAATCCTTAAACCCTGCCAAACTTGAACATTATTGGCTTCCTCATGCCAAAAACGCAATAGGGGTAAAAATTCCTGAGCAACATCAGGATATTCAAACAGATGATTAACTTCATCCAAAGCCAATACCAATGGTTCAGTTAGTTGACTTAAAATATGTCTTTGCAAATAATTGCTACAACTAACCTTGGTTCCTAAATCTTGATCCCAATATCGATCAATTTCGGAACTAATTTCCAACTGGAGAGTAATATTCGCCATCACCCATCGGAGAAACTTCTCTAGATTCGATAACACAGCGGCTTCCGCTAACTGCAAATTTAGGGTCACAGTGTGGTAATTTTGCGATCGCGCCTTGGCTAGTACACGAGTCATTAACGAAGTTTTGCCCATGTTTAAAGGGGACTTAATGACCAACAATGCCCCAGGATTGAAGATTTCTTCATAGGCTTGAGCTTCCCAGGGAGGACGTTCAATATAAAACTTGGAGTTTAGGGGAACTTGACCATCAGGAATCTCAATTGTGAAGAGGGAGAGTTTGCCTTTGTGTGCCTGTTCTCTCAGGATGGACTTAAAATTATTTTTACTAACTTTTTCTGACAAAGCCAGAGTCAGACTCTGCCATAGCCTTGAACCAACTACTCGGATGTAATCAGAGTCATAACCAGAAACATCGGCAATCTCTTGATAGGTTTTACCTCGCCAACATTCCCGCAACACAAGTTCCTGCACCCCATTTAATTTCTCTGGTTCTAAGATTTGGGCGATGATTCTTAACGCCTGGTTGATTTCTAAATCTGTCATGCTGAGTTAATAAATTTAAAGGCATATCTGATACTTTTCCTACTTCTCAATTTATTTATTTGTTGCTACTAGTTTAATTTACCTTAGTTTTTCGGAACCAGATCACGTCTCCAGATAGTCACATCTTCGTGGGAAATAGAGGCTGGTAATTCTTTGAGAAGAATTTTCTTCCAAGTAGTTGCATCATAAGTAGTATAAGTAAGTTCCAATTCAGGCAAATCTAAATCAATCACCGTGATGGTGTGGCGGGGTGGCAATTCGCTGTTGATTAGTTGTCTTGCTCCTTGTCCCAATGCCCCTCCGTGAAGCAATTCTAGGCTGTCAATTCTACCAGGATAATATACATGATGGTGTCCGCTAACATACATAAATACCTTGTTGTCTGTTAACAGCGATCGCAGTTTATTTCCTTGTTCTAAGTACTCACCTGGACGATTCTTGGTCTTTGCCACAGGGTAGAGGGGTAGGTGTCCGAGAACTATTCTGGCGGATGCTTGTTGTGCTGCGGGAGTTTGTAATGTCTGTTCGATCCACTCTAGTTGTTGAGGGGAGATTTGAGCGGTAGAAGCATCCCACACCAGAAAGAAAATATTATGCTGCTGAAAACTATAGTAGAAAGGGAAATTAGCACGGTCTACAAAGTTCAAATACTGCTGCTGCTGCTGCCAATAAGCCTGAGCTTGCTCTCTTTCTCCCTGAAAGATCAAAGTCTGATTTTTAATCGCGCCAGAGCCATCATGATTACCAATGGTAAAGCCCAAGGGAATTTTATGTTTACGTAAGGGTGCTGCTATCTGAGCGTCAAAAGCTGCCCACATCAACTCAATCTGCGACTGGGTTAAAGAAGCTTTTTGGCCTGCGATCATATCTCCGCCACAGAGTACTAGATCGGGTTGCCATTGGGGTATTAAAGCGATCGCCTGGGAGACTTCTGGTTCATATTCCGTCGAACCATACTGACTATTTAGGTCGCTAATGACAACGAGGCGAAAATCTTTATGGGGGGGTAGATCTAAACCTGGAGCGATCGCATTGGACGTAGAATCTAAATTACCTGTTAAATTACTAGCTAAATTACCCGTTGCGACTCGATTACCGTCAATGGTTATATAGCCGAGGGTAAAAATAACCAGTAATCCAACTATTAACCATCCCGTAAATCGCCGTTTCATCCGCAAAAATCTTAAATTACAAATAACTTCTGATTTAATATACGCTGCCCTGCAAAAATTATTGTTGAACATCGTCCAATTGTGCTTAAACTATAGATCTTCAGAGAAGGCATCAAGGAGCTTTGCTCCAGCTATAAGCTACAAGTCGTAAGCTGTAAGTTTCAATCAATAGGGGTTTAAAACCCCAACTGATGGTCAACGTATAGACGGTGGGGTAGTGAACCCACAAGTTAGAAAGGCGTAGGTTTACTGCATCTAGTGAAGCTACTATATGCCCTAAAGTACAACGCGAGTTAATTAAAAGGCTTATAGCTTATAGCTTTTCATCAAGTCACAGAATTAGTCAGAGGCACACAACAATATGAGTGATACATCCAAAAAGCCGATTGGCATTATAGGCGCTTCTGGATATGGGGGAGTACAGTTAGTCAAACTTTTATTGGAACATCCTCAAGTAGATATTGCCTATTTAGGTGGTGACAGTAGTGCAGGGAAACAATATAGTTCCATCTATCCTCACTTGAGTCATTGTGTCGATCTGACGGTAGAAAAAATTGACCTAGATGCGATCGCCGAAAGATGTGAAGCGGTATTCCTCGGTTTACCCAATGGTTTAGCCTGTGACCTAGCTCCAGCTTTGCTTGCCAAAGGTTGTAAAGTATTAGACCTTTCGGCAGACTATCGTTTTAGTAATTTAGCTACCTACAGTGACTGGTATAAAAAAAAGCGCACAGATCACGATACAGTAAAAGCTGCGGTCTATGGCTTACCTGAACTTTTTCGGGAACAGATCAAACAAGCCCAACTTGTAGGTTGCCCTGGATGTTACCCCACTGCTAGTTTACTGGCTCTTTCTCCCCTCCTAAAACAAGGCTTAATCGATCCCTCCACCGCTATTATCGATGC
>JBEANW010000120.1:0-2903 GCA_041165225.1 Cyanobacteriota bacterium
CAGCAATTCGAGAATATTTTGGACTGTGATACGTGTCCCCGCTATGCAAGGTTTAGCAAAATGAATTTGAGGGCTAACCGATATCCTGTCCATGTTCTGTCTCATTAAAGTATAAGATATACCTCAATTCTAAAGGATATTGCCTGAAGGATGAACCTTATAATAAACACTGCTGTCCTTTTGATCTAGATGTTGCAATTTTTCTATAAGGCGATCGCGTGCCGTAGTTTGGATTTAAGCATGAAACCCATTCGACCCACCACGACGAGAATTGATATTGCTGGGCTGGCAGATATTAGCTGATAAAGTGAGAGGAATACTTTAGGTAATGTATCGATAGTAAATTCCTCGACCATCTGTCCCGATAAAAATTAAGCCAGTTTCTTGTTGACTTGCTTCTAAAACCCGCATGGTTGTTCCGACCTCATCGGTAAACAGAGGAATATCATCGAGTTTGAGCCAAGTTATGCCGCGATCGCCAGATTTAAATAATCCTTCTCCTTGGTCAGTTATTTTGCCATAAAGATAAAGCCAAGGGAAATATTGCGGGTTCTGTGGCTTACCGAAGGCTAAAAGTTTGGCATTTTCTACTTGAGGAGTGACAGTAAAATTGACTCCACCATCTTGAGAAGTGTACAGACCATTGCTATCTAGACTTAACCAGACTTCATTTTCTACTCCTGGGACGGTTTTGATCCCGTAATTGTCCACCGACGGTAAAGTGTTATTAACCCCCGCAAAAGTTTTTCCCCCATCATTGCTCAAGTAAAGCGTTCCCCCTGCATAGTAGTAAAATTTATTACCATTTTTGCCATCAGCAGCCAGGGGTTGCACCCAATTCCAAGGGCCTGGAATACCATCTGGTAAACCAGTAACTTGCTGCCAGGAGTTACCGTTATCACTAGTGTACAGAGGTTGAGCTTCGCTCCGAATGACCACAAACTGCCCTGAATTATCGGCTGAAACGGCGACTCTTAGGGGAATTTTATCCGTCGGAAAATTATGAAACTCTTTCCAGGTTATTCCACCATCAGGGGAGGTGGCTCCCGTATTTTGAAGATTATCCCGTTTTCCTCCGACTCTCACTAAATTCAGAGGTTGAGTGCCACAGTAAGCAATGCCGTAGGTGTCTTGCCAATAGCTGTCCCAGGGTTTAAATAGGTTTCTGGTGTTGGGATCTTCGTGACTCAATCTTTCTTGGGGATAAGTGTCTAAACTGTGATGATAAAAGCCCTCCATATCCGCTACACCACTTAGTAAGACTGCACCTTGGGAAGGCGAAACCAAGCTAAAAGTTACTAGTTGTTCTTGTCCTTGGGGGTAATTAGTCCAAATCGCAGGCTGTTCACCAAAGTTGTCTGTACGCCAAACCCCGAACCAATCACTTGACCACACCCGCTGAGGAAAATTGGGATCAAACACCACTGCGGAATTATAGTCATTAAAGAAATAATCAGGCCACCAGGGAACTGTGGGATTGAGCTGAAGTCTGGCGGATTTTTCTGCCCAAGTCTGGCCGCCATCAGCAGAATAAAATATTTTACTGTCACCAGTTTCCCCCTGGGCTACCAACACTTGATTACTATCATTGGGATGAACGCTCAAGGCATTAAAGATTTGCTCTTGATTACCCTGGGGGGTAATATCTTGCCAGACACCATTGGCGTACTTACTCACCCCAGGAGAGCGATCGCTGGTAATATACAAACTGCGATCTCCTGATACAATCATTCTTATCCCGTGGACTGGACTCCATGCCATCTTGCTCCAAGTCAAGCCAGCATCATGGGATTGGTAAATACCATCCCCATAGGCACTTAAATAGACTTGTAGAGGATCTTGAGGATCGAAAGCAACGGCAATTAAGCCGATATCAGGATGAAGATAAGCTCCAAAAGAATTAACCTGCGACCAGTGTATACCTGCATCGGTGGATCGCCATAAACCATCTCGGCGGGAACCAAATAATAGTAAGTTACTGTCATGGGGACTGACGGCTAGACGGTTTCCTGTCCAGCGTTTATCTTCATTGCCCCCCATTGGCACCTGCAAATCCGACTCTATCCAAGTATGTCCGCGATCGCTACTTTTCCAAAGTCTACCCCTACCGCTAGAAGTGTACTTGCCCAATGCCAGATAAACCAACTCTGGATTTTGGAGATCGAGGGCGAGGGCTTCCACTCCATAATAATTCCAGGCTAAACGAGGAAAATCATCGATCATATTCTCCCACTGTTGTTGCTGAGGGTGCCAACGATATGCTCCCCCATTATCTGTCTGCATGTAGACTAAATCTGCTACTTGAGGATGAACGTAAATTCCTGTGGCATATCCTCCCCCGCCAATAGGAACTGATCTCCACTGGCGATCGCTCATAGCTGTTGTATTGGGTATTTGACTCTGTGAGGTTAAATATAGCTTTGGAGAGCTAGATTTTTGAGTAATTATCAGAATCAATACTGTTAAACTAACTAAAAGCCAACTCCAATAAGTTTTTAGTTTATTTCTAATAATCACAATAACTATTCCTGTTTATCAATTTAACCATTGCCTGCAAGCAATTGAGCGGTTTTGTTTTTGATGTTGGCAATCATTTTCGATTGAATACTTGCCGAATAGACCACACAGTAAAAATAGGCAAAACTAAGGTATGGGACAATAGAACTGAAGCCGCTACCCAATAAATTCCCCAATTTACCGCAATTAAGATTGATGCTGCAAAAATAACCGTAAAAATCAGGTCTAAATAAAGGCTGACATGAGTTTGATTGACGCTATTTAGAAGTACTGATGCAGTCCAGGCAAAACTGCGAGGGATCACAGAAAGACAAATCATAATCAAGATCGGAATAGCAGGAGTCCATTTTTCGCCAAAAATAATTGGCACATAGAAAAAAGATAAG
>JBEANW010000121.1:0-4991 GCA_041165225.1 Cyanobacteriota bacterium
GCGTTGTAGGCAATGCCATAGCGCATGGGAGAAGATGGATCAGGTGGATTCAAAGGCCCACAAGAAGTTCCAATACAGTGGGTTCCGTGACCTACTAAGTCTTGAACATCTTCCCCTGGGATAAAAGATTGTCGAGTAATATTACGACCAGAAAAATCAGGGTGAGTCAAGTCTAGACCTGTATCAAGCACTGCAACTTTAATCCCAGAACCACTGTAGCGACTCCTAATAACTTTGGTTGCTTGCAGTCCCCAAGTAGCAGCACCATCAGCAAAGGCAGAAGCAGTCAGTTGCTGTCCTGGCATAACTCCTCCATTACTCAAACCATCCACTAGATGATTAATACCATCTTTGTAGCCTTGGAGATAATTAGCCGTATCGCCGTTAATTACCATATTGCCGATCGCATACATAATCTGTTCTGGTTCGGCAGCTAATAGAGGTGCATCTCCAGCTACAGCGATATTTAGAGACTGTATTTGATCTGGATCTAAATCAACGACAGCAACCCCAATGTTACTAAGGGTAGAATCATCAATATCTCTGACTCCTGTTGAGTCGGTCAATGCTCTCACTCCCGAACTGACACTATCTTCAGGTAGAAGAACCAAGTAACGCCCTGTTGTCTGGACTGGTCTGGTTGATAAACCATTAGTCATGAGAAATTTCCTCTTGATAAAGTCATCATTCAAATTCAAATCGTAATATATTCTAGGCAATTGAAAATTTCCTGCAAACAATCTTCACCTGGATGCTCGTAAATTCAACAGGTGCGATCGCCTGAAGATTAACTTTGTCTAAGCTTGGGGAACTTGAGTAATATTTTAGTCTTACAATTAAGCATGTTGTAAAGGCAGAATCCCATGAATCATAAGGGAGTGAAATGATGAAGAACTTAAATTTAACTGATGATTTATCTTGGACACCCGAAGCCCATGCAAAATTGAAAATGATTCCCTTTTTTGCTCGTCCTCAAGCTCGTCTAAAAATAGAAGCGATCGCCCGTGCAGCAGAATTAGAAGAAGTGACGGCAGAAATCGTTGAGCAGGCTAGAGCTAAGTTTGGCCAGTAGATAGATATCTACGATATGATGATAAACCAAAACAATTTATGAAAATCGCAATTACAGGGGCAACAGGACTAGTGGGTAGTCGTTTGGTGGCTCAACTCAACCAAAAGGGACACCAGATATTAGTCTTCACCCGTAACCCCAACAAAGCACAAAAAGTTTTTCCTGCTTCTGGTTTTGCTAATTTAGAAGTTGTTCAATATACACCTCAAGAGTCGGGGGAATGGCAGCAAAAGATATCTGGTTGTGATGCGGTAATTAATTTGGCAGGAGAACCCATTGCTGAACGTTGGACTCCCCAGCAAAAGCAAGCGATCATGGAAAGTCGTCAGCTAGGAACCAGAAAACTAGTCGAAGCGATCGCTATGGCAGAACCAAAGCCCCAGGTATTAGTCAGCGGATCGGCGATCGGCTACTATGGCACTAGTGAAACTACAGCTTTTGACGAAACCAGCGGTTCAGGTAGTGATTTCCTCGCTCAAGTATGTCAGAACTGGGAAGCTGAAGCCCAAAAGGTAAAAGATCTAGGAGTCCGTTTAGTTATTCTCCGAATCGGTATTGTTCTGGCTAATGGTGGTGCATTGGGCAAGATGATTGGGCCATTTAAAATGTTTGCAGGGGGGCCTATTGGTAGTGGCAAGCAGTGGTTTTCTTGGATTCACCGCAATGATTTAGTTAATTTGATTTGTCAGGCAGTTGAACAGCCAGAGATGTCAGGGGTATACAATGCTACAGCGCCGAACCCCGTGCGGATGGGTGCATTGTGTCAGACCCTCGGAGAGGTCATGAATCGCCCTTCTTGGCTACCTGTGCCTGATTTTGTCTTAGAAGTATTACTGGGGGATGGGGCGATCGTGGTTTTGGAAGGACAGCAAGTATTGCCCAAACAGACACAGCAGACGGGTTTTAGTTATCAATATCCTGAACTTAAACCTGCGTTGGCAGATATTGTGAGCTAGATTTAGTCAGATAATTATTTTTATTCAACCTCAGAATGAAGATTAGAACTGTTTTGATCTGCTGCTGTTTGATATTTTTGTTTGGTTGCAATTCTTCCCCTGGGCAAAAGAATCTGTTCTTGGGTGAGGTGAAACGGGTAGTTAGTGGTCAGACGGTAGAAGTTCTCTTGACAGGTACGTCAAAGGTGGTCAAAGTCAGAATTGAAGGCATTGATGCTCCCGACTGGCGACAGTCTCCCTGGGGGGAGGCGGCCAAGGAAAAGCTGACGAAATTAGTCATGGGCAAGGCGATCAAAATTGAGACAGAAAATATGGGACTCGATCGCTATAATCGGCTTCAAGGACATCTCTGGCAGGATCAAACTTTGGTTAGTCAAGAGTTAATTGTCTCAGGATGTGTGCTGCTAAACGATAGATATCCCCACTCATATAGTAAGCTGCTTATGGAGTCTCAAGAATATGCACGCTTAATGGGTTACGGAATCTGGAATCCTAAGTTGGCTATGCGCTACACTCCAAGTCAATTTCGTTCAATGAATAAACCATGACTCAACCCGCTACCGAACAATTACAGATTTTTCTCGATGTCGCTACCGCATCAGTAATGGCTGCGGGAGCAGTATTAAAAGAACGTTGGGGCAAATTAAACGATATTCAAGAAAAGGGGCCAGGGGATTTGGTTACGGAAGCGGACAAGCTAGCGGAGGCAGCAGTGCTGGAGGTGTTGAAGCGTCATCTTCCTGACCACCAAATCTTAGCGGAAGAGTCAGGAGCATTGGGTAATACTGAGAGTGAATATCTCTGGGCGATCGATCCCCTAGACGGTACTACTAATTATGCACATGGTTTGCCTTTAGCAGCCACCTCCGTTGGTTTGATGATCAATGGTGTTCCCGCTGTTGGGGCGGTATACAATCCTTTTAGTGATGAGCTATTTCAGGCTGCAACAGGATTAGGCGCTACCTGTAATCGTCGTCCGATTAAGGTTTCTGCAACTCAAGAATTGAGTAAAAGTCTTTTGATCACTGGATTTGCTTATGATCGACGGGAAACTGACGACAATAATTATGCTGAATTTTGCCATCTAACTCATCTGACTCAGGGGGTTCGCCGTTTGGGTTGTGCATCTATGGATCTGGCTGGAGTAGCATGTGGCAGACTAGACGGCTATTGGGAACGCGGCATTCAGCCCTGGGATATGGCAGCAGGAATCGTGATCTTAAGAGACGCGGGAGGGAAAGTCACCGCCTATGATGACAGCCCTCTAGATATTGCTTCTGGTCGTATTTTGGCAACTAACGGCTTGATTCACGATGAATTGAGTCAAGCTCTCGGTGCAACCCCAGCCCTCAAGAAATAGGTAAATTCTTTTATTTTCAATAAAAACTTAAGTTGCTATCAGTGCAATAGTTCGCTAACGGTAACGATACGGTAACCTTTTTGTCTCAAGTCTTTTAAGATGGCTTTGAGGGCGATCGCTGTATTGTTTGCCACCTTCAGGGAATTGGCATGAAAAACCAAAATTGCCCCAGGAAAGATCATTTGTTTGGTATACATAGCAGTTAACCAAGGATGATTAGTTAGCTCGAAAGTATCAAAGGGAATCATCGAAGCCAGAACTAATTTGAGGTCGTAATTCTCTTTGGCGGTTAAATTGGCGATCGCTTCTAACATCCCCCGATTATAAAAACCTCTGCCTGGACGATACCAGCGAATCTCTCTTCCCGTAAGCTCCAATAGTCGATCATGGGCTGCTTTTAGCTGTTGCTCAAACTGTTGAGGAGTTAATAAGGCATGAGTTTCATCAACTACCCCATGATTGGCGATTTCATGCCCCTGGGTCATAATTTCCGAGATAATCTGAGAATTAGGATCAAGATGACTGCTAATAATGAAAAAAGTTGCTTTAGCTGGCTCTAAGAGACTGTATTGTTGATTGTGTTGAGCGATCGCTTCTAAAATCAGTTTAGTACCACCATCTCCTTGATCTAGAGGACAAGGTGCATCATCAATCGTTAAGGCGACGATCTTTTCAGTAGTCTGGTGATAAAAAATTGCATCAGGAAATAGCTGTGCCACGACCTTTACCAATTCTTGAGCTAAATTTTTCATCATCATAATTTTATAACTGATCCCATTTCTTAGTTTACTTAAGGCGCATCTTTTTCTGATCCGAACTCAGGTTATAATGAGAAACTCTGAGGTGCAGACCAAAATCGCCACATCAAAATAAGTAATCGATATAGGAGAATTTAAGTAGAACAATGGCAAAGCGTGTATCCGTGGTTTTGAATCAAAGTGTCAGCAAATTGGGCAACAATGGAGATCTAGTCGATGTCGCCCCTGGTTTTGCGCGTAATTATCTAATTCCTCAAGGTTTAGCCAGCATTGCCACTAAAGGAATTATCCATCAGGTTGAACTAAGAAGAGAGAAAGAAAGACAAGTCAAGTTAGCCGAGAAGCAGGCTGCCGAAAACAAAAAAGTTGCTTTCAAAACTATTGGTAAATTGACCATTCGCAAGCAGGTTGGGGAAGAAAATGCCATTTTTGGTACTGTTACCTCCCAAGAAATAGCAGACGTGATCAAAGAGCAAGCAGGAATTGAAGTTGATCGCCGAGGAGTTGAAGTTCCTGACGTTAAGACTACAGGAAGCTACCAAGCAGAAGTTAAGCTACATCCCGAAGTTATTGCCACAGTTGAATTCCAAGTAATTCCTCTGTAAATATCACTACCAGAATCACTGTCAAAACTTGTAGCAACTTTAAGATTAATCAACAACAACTGGAGATTGAGAAATAATTATTTTCTTAGTCTCCATTTTTATTTTTATAGAACAATTGTATTAACAAAATAAATTAAAAGTATTCTCAGGAAAAATACGTAATTAAAATCTTAAATAAATCTAAATAAGTAATAATACGGTTGATTTTGGCTTGAATAAAAAGCCTAATATAAGTTATGA
>JBEANW010000122.1:0-16966 GCA_041165225.1 Cyanobacteriota bacterium
ACATCACACATTTGCGCCATCTCATTGGTAGCTGTCGCATCATCTACATTACCGATCACAAACTGTTTAGCTATCTTTACCGCAGGTTCAGTTTCGCTCTCCGCTTGGACAATCAAATCTATACCAAGTGCTGGTGCTTCTGCTCCCATCATCCAAGCTAACTGTCCGCCACCAATTACCCCAACGCGCTTACTTAACATGTCCTTTTTAGCCTGTTTTTCAACTTTTTTTCAAATCATTAACCAGTTTATTATCTAGTTATGGGCAAACATGATCAAAGATATTGAAATCCAACCATCATGAACACAAGGCGTAAAATAGAAAAGGATGTTGAAGATTGGAAGAAATTGATATGGTTGCCACCCCTAAACAATTAGTCCCAAACAGTTGGGTGATTGGTACTTGGGCTGAATATTTGAAAAACATTGAAAATCCTGCTCGTGTTAAGGCCAAAGGCTACTATTACAATGGCAAATACAGAATAGAAATGACACCCATTGGCAACGAACACTCTCAAGATCATTCAATTATCAATTATGCTGTTTATCTTTACGCCACTTTAAGAAATATTCCTTTGACTGGAAAGGATAACTGTAGCTATCGACAGGTGAACTTAAAAGAATTTCAACCAGATTTGTCTTATTACGTTGGCAATAATGCCAATGCTATTCCCTGGGGAGTGGGGATAGTTAATCTCATTGAGTATCCAGTCCCAGATTTAGTAATTGAAATTTCCAACACTTCTCTAGCGGATGATTTAGGAGCAAAAAGATTACTTTATGAAGACCTTGAAATAGCAGAATACTGGGTGGTAGACGTGGGTAATGTTAACGTAATTGCATTTGCGATTGAAGATACTGGGAGCAGAAGAATTGCCGAATCTCAGGTATTAACAGGATTAAAAATAGCAACTTTAACCGCAGCACTACAGCGAAGCAGAACTAGCAATCATACTGAAGTCGGTAGCTGGTTGATGCAACAATTTCAGGGACAATCAAATTAAGTAGTCTGTAGGGTCGGCAAAAAGAAAGCAAGCAAATAAACATTTCAGGAATAACTTGTTGCCCACCAATTAATCTGATCGATTTGCTACCAGGGCGTATTGCAACATTTTTTAACAATATCTTCATCAGTTGCTAAACATCATCCAAAATCCACTCGGAATTGCGTTCTCCTAGGTCAAGTTGAATACTCACCGCTTTACCTAATCTGGGGCGTTCGCGAGTCTTCTCGATGTGAGACTGGATCTGCTCTACGCTGTTCCAACCGTTAAGATAATTGGCGATCGCCTGAAGATTTTCGGCATACTCTTGTTCCGACAAAGGAAAAGAAGCTTGCTCAAGGTATTTCCACATTACCTGAACATAAATCTTGCCTTTGATTTTTCTTAACTGCATATCGTAAGAACAGCCCCACTTTTCGATTAAAAGTTGGTGTAATTGCTCGCCTGTCATGATGTTTTTAAAAATAAAGCTATTGACCTTGAGTGGAATCGATTCTCAATCTCTGTAATAATTTAATACATTGGTTCATATTGCGTTTCACAAATAGTCATCCTCAGAGTTCTGTTAGATGCTACTTAGCCCTAAAACTCTAGTAGACTATAAAGTTGGACTCGCAACTGTTAACTTTTTAAGGCGGAGAATATTACAAAATTCTTTGGCAGAGAAGATTTTAGATATCTCCCAGTCATCATCCTAAGTTTACAAAAAAAATACAATTTATCTATACCTATGGCTCAATCATCTGGTTCTAATATCTCTAGTATGGGTGACGATAACGTCCCCGATTTAGGGCGTAGACAATTTATGAATTTGCTCACCTTTGGCTCCATCACAGGAGTAGCCTTGGGTGCTTTATATCCAGTAGTTAAATACTTTATTCCGAACACTGGTGGCGGTGGTGCAAGCGGTGTGACAGCAAAAGATGCTTTGGGCAACGATATTGTCGTGAGCGAATTTATTGCGGCACATCAACCAGGCGATCGCACCTTGGCTCAAGGTTTAAAAGGCGATCCTACCTATATTGTGGTAGAAGGGGATTCTACCCTCCGCAACTATGGGATTAACGCTGTTTGTACGCACTTGGGCTGTGTTGTGCCTTGGAATGCCAGCGAAAGCAAATTCATGTGTCCTTGTCATGGCTCTCAGTACGATGAGACAGGCAAAGTAGTTCGTGGCCCTGCACCGCTATCTCTAGCCTTAGCAAAAGCCGAAGAGCAAGACGACCGACTAATCTTTAGTCAATGGACAGAAACTGATTTCCGTACTGGCGACAAGCCTTACTGGGCATAGACAGGGATGACGGAATAAATCCCCATATTAATCATATAGTTAATCTTTTTGAGATTGTTGATCTAACAAATGAGAACATTGAAACCATTGGCATTATTGAAGTTTGCCAAGGACATAATTACTAAATCTACTGTAGTGGCGATCGCTACCGTGGCGATCTTTTTTGCCAGCGGTCTGACTGTATCCCCCTCTGCTGCTGCATATCCTTTTTGGGCGCAACAAACTGCTCCGGAGACCCCCAGAGAAGCGACAGGCAGAATCGTCTGTGCCAACTGTCACCTAGCAGAAAAAGTGGCGGAAGTGGAAATTCCTCAATCTGTCTTACCCGACACCGTATTTGAAGCTGTAGTTAAAATTCCTTACGATTTAGCTAGCCAACAGGTACTAGGAGACGGTTCTAAAGGTGGTTTAAACGTTGGTGCAGTATTAATGCTCCCTGAAGGCTTTAAAATTGCCCCTGAAGACCGCATTCCCGAAGAAATGAAGGAGAAAACTGGTGGAGTTTATTTCCAACAGTATAAAGAAGGCGCGGACAACGTAGTGATTGTGGGGCCTCTACCTGGGGAACAATACCAAGAAATTACTTTCCCTGTACTTTCTCCTAATCCCAAGACTGATAAAAATATCAACTTTGGTAAGTATGCCGTTCACCTAGGAGCTAACCGTGGACGGGGACAAATCTATCCCACTGGGGAACCTAGTAACAACAACGCGGTTAAGGCTTCTGCTGCGGGGACAATTACAGCGATCGCTCCTCAAGAAGCTGGAGGCTACACCGTAACCATTAACACTGGCGACGGGAGCAAAACTGATACCATCCCTGCTGGCCCTGAATTAATTGTGGCAGAAGGACAACAGGTTGCTGCGGGAGAAGCCTTGACTACTAATCCTAACGTTGGTGGTTTTGGTCAGAAAGATACCGAAGTAGTGTTGCAAAGCCCTGCCCGTATTGGTGGCTTAATGGCTTTCGTCGGCGGTATTATGATCTGCCAAATCATGTTGGTGTTGAAGAAGAAACAAGTAGAAAGAGTTCAAGCAGCGGAAATGGAATTTTAATTGATTTTGTTTTAGCTCTAATTAAATAATTAGATTGAATAGCATTAGGGCAGGTTGTATACCTGTCTTTTTTTTGCGTCGCAATATTTTAAGCGCTCGCCTAATTAGACATTACTCATTTTGTACATAGTTCTTAATAAATCACCTTTCAAAGCCCGAAACGTTTTAATCTAAAAGCTGAAGTATAAGTAAACAACTAATTAAAAATAAACATGAGTGTAACGGCAAGTGGTGGCAGTTCATTAGCCCGTCCTCAACTCTATAAAACCGTAGCGGTGTCGGCAATCTTGCAGGCAGAACAACAAGACCGCTATTTAGAACAGGGCGAACTCAAAGAGTTAACAGCATATTATAAATCTGGTTTTCAACGGCTCAACATCGCTCAGACGATCACCAACAACGCGGATATTATTGTCTCTCGGGCAGCAAACCGCATTTTCACTGGTGGTTCTCCCATGTCTTATTTGGAGAAACCTCCCGCGATCGAGGAAATGGCGTTGGTGGCTCCCAGGGGCAATGCGGTTGTTCGTAGTGGGTTGATGGTAGAGCAGAGCGGCGATGCTAAAGATAGTGGCAATCTCTTCGGTGCATTTAAGACTTTATTTGCGGGAGGAGCAGGGGCAGTGCCTGCGGGGTTTAGACCTATTAACGTAGCTCAGTATGGGCCAAGCAATATGCAGAAATCCCTGCGGGATATGGCTTGGTTTTTAAGATACATCAGTTATGCAATTGTTGCGGGAGACCCCAATATTCTGGTAGTCAACATCAGGGGGCTGCGGGAAATTATTGAGCGAGCTTGCTCTACTGCTGCCACAATCGTTGCCTTACAGGAAATGCGCGCTGCAACCAAAGACTACTTCCGCAAGGATTTAGAGGCTGCGAGCATTGTTGATCAGTATTTTACCCTGGCAATCCTGGAATTTGAAGCTCCTACCCCTTCAACGAAGTTGCGCCAGCGCCCTTCGGCGGACTTGCAAGGTTTACAGCTTCCCCAAAGCTACTTTAATGCTTCGGAAAGTCGTCAAAAGTTTGTGATGAAAACGGGCTTATCTACTTTAGAGAAGCAGTCGGTGATCAAAGCGGCTTACCGACAAATCTTTGAGCGAGATATTACTCGTGCCTATGGACAGTCTATTTCTTATTTAGAGTCCCAGGTGAAAAATGGCGACATCTCCATGAAAGAGTTTGTCCGTCGTGTCTGTAAATCGGAACTCTATCGCAAGCAGTTTTTTGAACCGTTTATCAACAGTCGCGCCTTAGAATTGGCATTCCGCCATATTTTAGGTCGAGGACCATCTTCTCGCGAAGAAGTTCAAGACTATTTCTCCATTGTTTCGGACAAAGGGTTATCTGGTTTAGTCGACGCTCTAGTCGATTCTCAAGAATATGCTGATTACTTCGGTGAAGAGACTGTTCCCTACCTTCGAGGCTTAGGTCAAGAGGCTCAGGAATGTCGCAACTGGGGTATGCAGCAAGACTTACTCAATTACAGCGCACCTTTCCGTAAGGTACCGCAGTTTGTCACCACTTTTGCTCGTTATGATCGTCCTCTGCCAGACCAGCATGTCTATGGTTCAGGTAACGATCCTCTAGAGATTCAATTTGGGGCAATTTTCCCCAAAGAAACTCGCAATCCCAGCAGTAGCCCTGCACCATTTAACAAAGACACGAAACGTCTGCTGATTCATCGTGGTGCGGGCATCAATAACCAGAATAGTAATCCTGCTGCTAAAGCCGAGTTACCTGGTTCTTTGGGAGCGAAGGTTTTCCGTCTCAACAATGAGTTACCTGGGGTTAGTAATCAGAGCAGTGTTAACTTCTCGGAAAATTCCACTCAGACTGTAATTCGAGCTTGCTATCGCCAGGTATTTGGTCGAGATGTTTATCAAGGTCAGGGGCTTAAGGTTGCTGAAATCAAACTAGAGAATGGCGATATCACTCTACGAGAGTTTGTGCGAGCCTTAGCTAAGTCTGATACCTTCCGTAATCTGTATTGGACATCATTGTATGTAGTTAAAGCGGTGGAATATATTCACCGTCGTCTTCTGGGTCGTCCTACCTATGGTCGCCAGGAAATCAACAAATACTTTGATATCTGTTCCAAGCAGGGTTTCTACGCCCTAGTGGATGCCATTATCGACTCCCTAGAATACTCCGAAGCCTTTGGCGAAGATACTGTTCCCTATGAGCGTTATCTAACGGCAGGTGGTCTGCAATTACGTAAGGCACGTCCTGGAGCTATTCAAGAAGGCATCGGTGCGAAAGTTGAGCAAAATATTACACCTCGCTTTGTCGAGTTGGGTCAGATTAGTTCTTTCCGCACTGCGCCTGAAGTCCAGCAAAAAATCGCCCAGGGAGTTAGCGCTCAAAGGGTTCAAAGCAAGGTGTTCAAGCTTACTACTACCGTAGACAAAGTAGCGTTGAAGAACGTCGCCAGGGCTGCTTATCGTCAGGTATTTGAGCGAGATATCGATCCCTATGTCGTACAAACTCAATTTTCTGCTTTAGAAAGCCGTTTGGGTAACGGAGAGATTAATCTCAAAGAATTCATCGAAGGCTTGGGTTGTTCTGAGCTATATCTCAAGGAATTCTATACTCCTTATCCCAACACTAAAGCGATCGAACTGGGAACGAAACATTTCTTAGGACGCGCACCTGTTAACCAAAAAGAGATTCAGAAGTACAACAAAATTCTGGCTTCTCAGGGTCTTAAAGCCTTTATCGGTGCAATGGTTAACAGTATGGAATATGTCCAGGTGTTTGGGGAGGATACTGTGCCTTATCGCCGCTTCCCCACTCTCCCTGCGGCTAACTTCCCCAACACAGAGAAGCTCTATAACCGCTTGACGAAGCAGAACAGTGAGATTGTTGTGCCTAGTTTTGATCCGATTAAAGCTACTTCTAGATAGGTTGGGGAATTACCCCATCAGATAGCAAGATAAGACTGTTGGAGCGTTTGCTATTTTCAGTCTTGTCTTCTGGTGCAGCAGAATTAAATCTTGTATTAAATTCTGTTAAGTAAGGACAATTAACTGCAACAAAATATCGGACTATAGTTAGGTTGGGCAATTGCTACAGCAAGAATTTAGTCAAGCTTCATCAACAGCTCTGAATACTACAAAGCATTTTAGGAGTCGTTTACTGCAAGTAATCCAAACAGCTTAAGGTTGTAGAAAGGTTATTTAATGTAAAGGTTTGTTGATAGGTTGGCGATGGACGGCAAATTAGTTTTGACAAGTTGCAATACTAATTCGTAGCAGAAAACTAGAAACTAGGTGGCAAAACAGAGTAATCTATAACCTAGGGAGATATCAGCAGGAGCAAGAGTTGGGTCGTTGAAAATAAGCCTAATTCAAGCAGCGTTATTCAAGGCAATTTTCTCGTTAATAATGGCGAAAAAAAGCAAGTGATAACGACAGGTAAACTGACAGTCCTGATAAAACCAAAACTACCGATAAAAAGGTAATTTATTCATTAATTTCATTGTATTGGGAGGAATCCATCGATGAGTATAGTCACGAAATCCATCGTGAATGCAGATGCTGAGGCTCGCTACTTGAGTCCTGGTGAACTAGACAGAATCAAATCTTTTGTAACTAGTGGTGAAAGCCGTTTACGTATTGCTCAAACTCTAACTGAGTCTCGCGAGCGTATTGTTAAGCAAGCTGGCGATCAACTTTTCCAGAAACGTCCTGACGTTGTTTCTCCTGGCGGTAACGCTTACGGCGAAGAAATGACTGCAACTTGTTTGCGTGACATGGACTACTACTTACGCCTAATTACTTATGGTGTAGTAGCTGGCGACACAACTCCAATTGAAGAAATTGGTCTAGTTGGTGCTAAAGAGATGTACAAGTCTTTAGGTACTGATGTTGGCGCTGTCGCTCAAGGTATCCGTGAAATGAAAAACGTAGCTACTTCAATGATGTCTGGTGATGACACCTCTGAAGCCGCTTCCTACTTCGATTACGTAATCGGAGCTATGCAGTAGTAGGCAATGCCTGGCTGCTAATTTAACTAGTAACAAATTTTTCAAAAACACACTAACTTATCAGTGTTAAACAGTTTAAGACTCGGTAAGATAAGGAAATAAAACTATGCAAGACGCAATTACCTCTGTAATTAATTCGGCTGACGTACAAGGCAGATACCTCGATGGTGCTGCGATGGACAAGCTCAAAAGCTATTTTCAAACTGGTCAATTAAGAGTTCGTGCTGCTAGCGTAATTAGTGCTAATGCAGCTAGCATCGTTAAAGAAGCCGTAGCAAAATCTTTGCTCTATTCTGATGTGACTCGTCCTGGTGGCAACATGTACACTACTCGTCGTTATGCGGCTTGTATTCGTGACCTAGACTACTATCTTCGTTATTCTACTTATGCCATGCTAGCTGGAGATCCTTCCATCTTAGATGAGCGAGTATTAAACGGCTTGAAAGAAACTTATAATTCTTTAGGAGTTCCTGTTTCTTCTACTGTTCAAGCAATTCAAGCAATGAAAGAAGTAACCGCAAGCTTAGTTGGCGCTGATGCTGGCAAAGAAATGGGTGTTTACTTCGACTACATCTGCTCTGGCTTAAGCTAGTTCAAGACCGTAAGACTGAGGCTATAAAATAGCGATTAGACTCTGTCCACCGACGCGCCTCCAGGCGCAAATCCTTTAGGGCTTCGCAATGAGGCTCCGCGATCGCACAAATTCGGGAAGTCTAGAGTGAGTGCTAGTTCCAACAAAGCTTAGTTTTTCGAGCGCGAAAGAAAAGTAAGTTTAGGCGAGATCTAGTATTGACTTCTGACTCCCGAATTTTGATTTTTGGGATTAGATTCAGTATTCATCAGCTACTCATTTTTGATCCAGCTTTTTGGCACAGCAAAGTTTACTACAGGAAAATTTAACTTTTTTATTTAATAGGGAGAATTATCTCATGCGTATGTTTAAGGTGACGGCTTGTGTTCCTAGTCAAACCAGAATTCGCACTCAAAGAGAATTGCAAAACACTTTTTTTACTAAGCTTGTCCCTTACGACAATTGGTTTCGTGAGCAGCAACGAATTATGAAAATGGGCGGTAAAATCATCAAAGTTGAGTTGGCAACTGGTAAGCAAGGTATGAACACAGGCTTGTCTTAAAATTGCCCTCGATCATGGTTTGAGTCCAAAGGGGTCTGACTGGCCTCTTTTTTATTTGAGCGGATTGAAAAGTTTTTTATTTATATTTAATTTCCCTTAATCATCTGCTACCTTTAAAAAGCAAAAATATAAATAGTAAGATTTAACATTAGTGAAAACTAAAATTGTCAAACAATATCTTAGTTATTTCATTCCTTTTGTTGCCCCTGAAATTAAATTGTGGACATGGGAAGCTCGTTTATTAAACTGGCTAACCTGTGTTTGGTTAATTATCGGTTTAGTGACCTTAATGTCCGCCTCCTATCCCGAAGGAATGGTCAATAACAATGATGGACTGTATATTTTTAAACGTCAGATGATTGGGGTGGTTGTGGGCATTATCGGATTTAACTTAATGTCTCGCCTACCGTTAAATAAAACCATTAAGATTGCCCCCTTGATGGTTTTAATTTTCTTGATGCTAATTTTTGGCACCTTAATCCCTGGTTTAGGCAAGACTACTATGGGGGCAAGTCGCTGGATTGCCATTGGACCTTTTTCTGTACAGCCGTCAGAATTAATCAAACCCTTTTTGGTACTCCAAGCAGCATATCTGTTTTCCCGCTGGCGTAAACTGTCAAGTAAAGTACGGATGGTCTGGTTGATTATTTTTGCTTTAGTCTTAGCAGGAATTTTGAAGCAGCCAAATTTAAGTACCACAGGATTATGTGGCATGAGCTTGTGGCTGATTGCCCTGGCAGCAGAATTACCCTTGAGCCAGTTACTAATGGTAGCAGGAGGGGGATTAGCCATCGCCAGTCTGAGCATTGCCCTCAATCCGTATCAATTAAATCGGATCACTTCTTTTCTCGATCCTTGGCAGGATTATCATAATAAAGGATATCAACTAATTCAAAGCTTATTAGCGATCGCTTCAGGGGGCTTTGGCGGGTCAGGATATGGACTTTCTCAACAAAAATTATCATTTCTGCCGATTCGCTCGACTGACTTTATTTTCGCTGTCTATGCCGAAGAATTTGGCTTTATTGGTTGCCTACTACTGCTATTGTTAATTATTGGCTATGGCACTTTGGCCTTGAGAGTTGCGATCAAGTGTAATCAAGAGCTTCCGCGATTAGTTGCGGTGGGAGCGATGGTATTTATTATTGGACAGTCATTAATTAATATTGGTGTTGCTACAGGCTCTTTGCCCACCACTGGCTTGCCACTACCTTTCTTCAGCTATGGCATCAATTCTATTATTGCTTCATTATTATTGGCGGGGTTACTAGTCCGTGTGGCGAGGGAAAGCAACACCACAAGGGTAATTAACCTTAAGCAGAGTGCATCTGTTCAACCTACTTTTTCCAGTCGCTAAAACATGACCAGAAACATTACTAAATAATGGCTGTACAATAGGGACTTCAATCTGAAACGATTCGCTGAAATATTTCCCCGTCCCTAACTAGAACTAGTTAAAGTTGATGCCTCACACCATCAAGCTAGTCAACCGACCATAGACCTTCCTAGCCACCAAATTCTGAGAAAGTAATGCACCTGCCAGGCACGATTATTGATAATCGATATCAGATTATTCAAAAGTTAGGTCAGTCAGAAAGGGAAAAAACCTATCTGGCAAAAGATTTACAGGCTACGGTCGATACTAGGTGTATTGTCGAACTGTTCGACTTTAGCGATGAAAATGAAGCAAATTGGCGAATTATCCAACAATATCTGTTAAATGAAGTCGCAATCCTGACTAGGCTGGGAGATCATCCCCAAATTCCCCAGATATATCATCACTTTAGCGAAGCTCAACAGTTTTATCTCGTTCGTGAATATATAGATGGCGATCATCTCCAACAAGAAGTTGAACGTAAAAAATTTGATGAAGCCAGTGCAATTTATTTAATTCAAGACGGGTTACGTATTCTCGATTTTATTCACAAAACGAATGTGATTCATGGGGATATTCAACCGATTCACTTAGTTAAACGGAAGCAAGATCAAGTCTATCTATTAATTAGTTTTGGCGCACTGCGTAAAATTGAATCCTCGGAAATCAACCTCCTGGGACAGCTAATTGTCAATCAAGACTTTGACAACTTCATTTATGCCGCTCCAGAACAAAAAACTGGAGAATCTTACTTTAGTAGTGATATTTATGCTCTGGGGAAAAGTGCAGTCTATGCCTTGACAGGTCGATCGCCCTTAGAATTAGAACAGACTAAGATTGATTGGCGATCGCAATGTCAGATTAGCGACAAATTAGAGACAATCCTCACGAAGATGATGTCCCCCGCAGTAGAACACCGTTATGATTCTGCTTTGGCGGTGCTACAAGATTTACGACCATTGCTCAAAATCAAGCAGTTAGTGGGTGGACGCTATTCGATCACAGGCTACTTAGGGGGAAATGAGGGAGTTGAGACTTATCTGGCGAAGAATCTACGCCGTCAATACCAATCTCCTTGCTTGATCAAGCAAATTGAACTGCTTCATGGGGATGATCACAGCAAAATTCAACTTGAGCGCCGTTTTGCCGAAGAATTATCGGCTTTAGAAAGGTTAGGGCATCACGAGCAGATTCCCCAGCTATGGGATCATTTTGAAGAGAATGATGAATTCTACCTAGTTCACGAATATATTCAGGGCAAAAGCCTGGCTCAGAGGATAGTTCAGCAAGATCTGACCACCCCGCAAATAATTCAGATTTTCGATAGCACTTTATCCGCTCTTCAGTTTATTCATGAAAATCGGCTGATTCACCGCAATATTAAACCGTCGAATTTAATTATTCGGGAGCTAGATCAGCAGGTGATTGTCACTGATTTTGGCATTTTGCACGAAATCAAAACCCGCACTAATTTATCAGTAGATCATCATAGCTCTGATCGCCAAAACTATTGGCCTCCTGAACAGGCTGCGGGAAGACCTACTATTAGCAGCGATCTTTATGCCTTGGGCATGACCATAATTGAGGCATTGACAGGAACTAAACCAGGGAAGTTTACCAGAGAACAGACTGGTAAGTTGCTATGGGAGCAAAACCTGTCTCTAGACCGCCGTTTAATCAAAATTATCGATAAGCTGATTCAGTTAGATTTAGGACAGCGATACCCCTCAGCGGAAAAAGTTCTGCGGGAGCTACGAAAAATCAACAGTTATGGCAGTTTGAATCAACCGCCAGCCAAAACTCCACTTCAAGACTTGAAGACCGTTAATCGACAGAGAAGATCGAGTTTGCCCCTACTCATTGGTCTATTAGGTATGATCTGCTTGCTGGGCAGTATTGAATTTGCTTTTCCCATCCTTAGACCATTCTACTATTGGTATCAGGGAGAGAAATTCTTACCCCAAAAACCCCAGACTGCTCTTGATAACTTTACTCAGGCCATTCAGCTCAAACCTCAGAGTTGGCGCGGGTGGTTAGGCAAAGGAGATGCTCTCACCAAGATGGAACGCTATCCCCAGGCGTTAGAGGCTTACCAAGAGGCAACGAAGCTCAATTCTACCAATAGTGCTAGCTGGAAGAAACAGGGGGATGTTTTATTCCGTTTAGACAATTTCACCCAAGCGATCGCTGCCTATAACCAGGCTTTGGAGCTAGATCCCACCGCAGCAGAAGTTTCTAATCGCAAAGGACAGGCTTTATTTCAACTTCAACAATATGAAGCAGCTTTGGTGATGCAGGATGCAGCTTTGGGCAGGGAGCAACTTAACCCACAATTTTTAAGCGATCGCGCCGAAACATTACTCCAGCTAGGGCAATATGATGAGGCGTTGGGACTGTTTAATCAGGTTCAGACCATTGAACCGAACAATATTAAGCTGTGGCAAGACAAGGTTTTAGTCTTGGAGGCTTTAAACCGTCCCCAAGAGGCGGAGCAAGTTCGCCGAGAAGTCAATAATAACTACATTAAAATTCTGCAAGAACAACCCCAGAGCGCCTCAACTTGGATTGATCAGGGAGATTTTTTGGCTGCCACCAAGATGTACAGTAAGGCAGTGACCGCTTATGACCAGGGACTTAAATTAATGCCTGATAACTACGCTGCCTGGCTAGGGAAGGGCAAAGCTTTAGCCCAGCAGGGGCAAGGACAAGAGGCTTTAGTAGCTTTCGACCGCACCCTGCAAATCTATCCTCAATCCTATCGAGCTTGGCAGGGGAAAGGTCTGGTTTACCAACAGCAAAATAATCTGACTCAGGCGATCGCCAGCTACGATCAAGCAATAACTATTAATCCTGATGATGCATCTTTATGGCACGATCGCGGCCTCACCTTAAATCTGCAAAGACAATATACCCAGGCGATCGAGGCTTTAACCAAAGCTACAGAACTAAGTCCCTATAATGTCCGAACCTGGCAAGGATTAGCAAAGGGCTGGATGGCTCTCGGCAAAGATAGTCAAGCCATCTCGGCGATCGAGCAGGGACTGAAATACTATGGTCAAGATTCTAGTTTGTGGACCTTGAAAGGTCTGATCCAGACGAAAAATGGTCAGTATAACGAGGCCTGTGTAACCTATCGTCAATCTCTGGCTAAGTCAGTTAAGTCAGAAACCATTAGGGATGCCATGAATCAGTTGGGATGTCGGCTTAATTAGTTCGGAATTCGCCCTAAAGGATTAGCTCCTACGTCGCGTCGAGTTCGGAGTTCGGAGTTCGGAGTTCGGAAGAGATCGTTACCGCCATCAGAAAAGTTGGCGGAGGGAAGAACGACAGGAGAAAACACTCCTCCTATCCTTTCTTTCTTCTCTCTCCGCGATCGCTTTATCGTAGCGTTGTCATGAAGTTTCCTCCCAAAGTCCAAGGGTTTCTAGAAATTTTTTAAACTTCTTCCTGACTATTTTGTCTTTCTATTGTGGCGATCGCAGCGTTAATTGCTGCCAATCGCGTCTCTAGATCGTCGCGCACGGATTTAAGAAACTTTAGTCTACGTTGTCTCCAACTTAAAGCTGAATTAGATTCGGGATCAAAACAAGACTGGCACCAATGAAAAAACATTTTTTGCTCTCCAGATAAAGTGTTGGCTTTATTTTCACTTTAAAGTAATTACCAAAAATAAGCAGAAAATATCTCGACTTTGTTCAACGGATCTGCTCATAAAGCTTATAACTTATAGCTTTTGATCTATAAAATCACCATCGAGAAAGTTAAAGTGGAGGGGTGGATCATCTCGATGTGTAGGTTACAGTTTGATTGTTCTTGGGTTGCCCAAAACGTTTCCAGGCATTGCCACCACGTAAGAATAGTTCCATCCAAGTTACTTTTTGACCGTCTTGCTTTTGCCAGCCAGAACTACCAGGAGCAAAAGCTAAAGTCCCCTCTGGTACTCGAAAGCTACCATCAGAATAAACAGCGTCACTAACTACATCGCCCACGCGAACTGTAACCTTACTCGACAGAGGTAGATCGACACTACTGGCTGGTATGGTAGTTTTGATATTGCCGTAACCATCAGTCCAAGCTACACGATCTGTTGGCAAGTCGGGAATTTGCGAAGGTATTATTTCGTCTCCCAATAAACTGTAGTCACCAAGAGCGATCGCTGCTGCTGCTTGGGGGAAAACATCGCGAGAGCGAAATTGAGAACCACCTCTAGATACTTCAATCGTATTAATTTGTAGGGCTTCTTCCTTGATAAACGAGAGGGTATAGCCAGCTACAACACCAACTACCTCAACGTTGTTGTGAAGTTTAACGTAGGTTAATCCTTCTCCTTCATTGTCGGATCGAGCTTCTAAATTATCTTGTCGAGGAGCGCAATTATGAAAAATCAAACGTTCTGGCGCACCAGGATTTAAACCGAGTTGAGCAATCCAGAATCCTGTTGCTAGAGTATTAAAAGGAGAAACGCTGAGACAATATATTTGTGATGTAGGCAGTAGATGGTTTAAGCGTTGACTGACTTCCGCAAATGCAGGATCGCCAATACCATAATCGGCAATAAGATTAATAAACATCTGTAGTGAGATAGCGACGGTTTTCTTTTTAATAGTATTCTTTATCGGCAGCTTTCGATATCTGCATTGTCAGGATAAATTCCACGGATTAAGTATTATATACTTCAAAAATAGT
Organism: Cyanobacteriota bacterium; assembly: GCA_041165225.1. Classification (GTDB taxonomy): domain Bacteria; phylum Cyanobacteriota; class Cyanobacteriia; order Cyanobacteriales; family Xenococcaceae; genus Waterburya. The sequence continues at coordinate 14,536 of JBEANW010000122.1, forward strand.
CAACGATTATGCAGCAATTTCATTATCAACCAGGTATCTTAGGTTGGGTCTTGGGCGACCACAGTGCTAAAACCTTTGAACCAATGTGGAATATAGTGGCACAATGGAAATGCTATTTTTACGTTAGAGCAAGCGATCGCGAGTATAACTACTACCTTTAAAAGCTTTTAGCGCTACAGATTATCTACTTTAACCCAGAGAGTTCTAAGGCTTCAAAATCTTGCAAAAACTCTAAGAGACGAGCAGCAATGCTAACTACCCCTTGATTTACATTAGATTCAATATTTAAAGGGATAACTGGATCGTGGAGGGAAAGACGCAAGAGAAACCAGCCATCTTCTGAGGGAGAATTAGAGGAGATGCGGACTCCTTCGTAGTTGTGGGGTATAACTGTCCAATCCTTTTGAGCATTGGCAAATTCTTGGAGCTTGGCAATTACCTGATTACCATAAGCTTTGAAATCCGACCTCTGAATCGTTAAGCGGAATTCTTTACTTTCTAGTGGCTCTTGGAGATCGGCAATTAAATCCGTTAATAATTTTTCCTGTTGTTTAGCTTTAGCTAGTTCAACCAATAGTTTCGTGGCTAAATATGCTCCATCATCCAGAAAATAATTCTCCTTCATGGCTCCGTGTCCAGAGGTTTCGATCGCCAACCAGGATTCCACCCCAGCATCATTTAAACGCATCGACTCTTCAATCACATTTTTATAACCGCGTTTAAAACGATGATGCTTACCCCCTAGATGCTCGATAAACTGAGTTAAACCATCTGAAGTAATAGAGTCTGTAACTACAGTAGAACCTGGATATTCCTGTAAAACAATAGCTGAGATTAAAGCAATCATACGATTGCGATTTAGCTCATTGCCCTGATGATCTACTGCTGCCACGCGATCAACATCGGTATCAAAAATAATGCCAAAATCAGCTTGATTACTAGTCACTGCCTGACAGATGGAAGCCATCGCCTCCTGATTTTCAGGATTAGGAATATGATTGGGAAACATGCCATCAGGATCGAGAAACTGACTACCTGTAATGTCTGCACCTAATGGTTTCAGCACTTGATCGGCATAAAAACCCCCTGCACCGTTTCCAGCATCCACAACTATTTTCAAGCCAGTTAAAGGTTGCTCAAAATTATCAGGATGGTTGACTCCCTGGCGCACAGTTTCCACTAACCTAGCCGCATAGATCGAGATAAAGTCTCGGCTGGTAATTGCTCCGTGGATGCTGTTAGTGAGTAGGTTTCCCGCAGCAGCAATATTTAAAATCTCCGAAATATCAGCCTTGCCCAATCCCCCTTGAGGGGTAAAAAACTTCATCCCATTACGGTTAAAAGGCAAATGACTAGCGGTTAGCATAATTGCTCCGTCACAGTTAAAGCCCTCTGTCACCGTACTCATAAACATCGCGGGAGTAGAAGCCAGATCAAAGTTGTAGACTTGACAACCTGCGATCGCAATTCCCTCAATCACCGCTTGACTTAAGGTTTCTCCTGATAAGCGACTATCCCGACCAATAGCAATAGTTAGCTCTGTAGCGGGTTTATTGCCTTGCTGGGTGAGCCACTGGACAAAAGCATTACCCAGAGTTTTTACCACATCAGGAGTAAAGTTTACCGCCTCATTGGTCACCCCTTCTAGGGCTACACCACGAATATCCGAGCCATTTTGTAACTTTTGCCAATCAATAGTATTAGTCGTTTGCATAGTTAAAACCAAATTTATGATGGATAGTTAAATTTTGCCCAGAGAGATTCACGCGCCAACACCATATATTAGTAGATATAGATCGCGAAAAGTCTTGATTGAGATTAAAAAATAATTATGCCTCTAATTAAAATTCAGTCCTCCGTCTCCCCATCCGAAGCCACGGTTAAAAGCTTATTAACTAGCTTGTCTGGTAGTTTAGCAAAACACCTTGGTAAACCAGAATCCTACGTCATGACTGCCTTTGAAAGTGATGCGACCATGACTTTTGGTGGCACATTTGATCCCGCCTGTTATGTAGAGATTAAGAGTATTGGCAGCATGAGTCCAGACCAAACTAAGGCAATGAGCCGAGATTTTTGTAATCAAATTAGCGATGAATTAGCTGTTCCTGTTAACCGTATTTATCTTGAATTTGCCGATGCTAAGGGTTATATGTGGGGCTGGAATGAGTCTACTTTTGGGTAAATCTGGAGTTTAGACTAAATAATACTATCGCTTTCTATCTTTAAAGCTTAAAGCTGTTGAGTTAAACAAAGTGAAACCTAACCTACGCCAACAGTGATCTAAAGCCTAGTATCTGTTGGGTTGAGGAACGAAACCCAACCTACGAATCGGCGATCGCGCTACAGGTTTAGAGATTCTAAACCCTTACTATAGAAGATAATGAATATCAAAAGTATCGAAGTTTCCCTGATAAATATTTGTAATAATGAA
>JBEANW010000123.1:0-2628 GCA_041165225.1 Cyanobacteriota bacterium
GAATTTGAGTCTGCTCTCCAAGATAGATCCCAACTTTCACAGGCTTAAACACTGGTTGATTGTTTTCATCGGGAACCATGACTCCCTGTTCCCCATTTTCCGTAAAGATGGCTACGGTAGGTACAACCAAGCTATCGCTTAATTCCTTGCCGATAAAAGTTACATCGACATTCATTTTAGACCGCAGAATATCTTGCCCAGTCAACAGCTTGACTCGCACCTCAAAGGAAGTAACATTTTCTTCAATTACTGCTTCAGGGGCAATTCGTTTAATCTCTCCTGTAAATTCGCGATCGGGATAAGCATCCGCCACAATGTTCACTTTTTGTCCTGGTTGTAACTGACCAACATCCAATTCGGGGACTTTTGCAATAATTTCTAAACCTTGGGCTAATGCCAAAATCGAACTAGCGGAAGAGGAGGCTGCATCAGAACCAGAGGTGCTGGGGGCAACATATGCTCCCTCTACGGCATATCTTTGGGTCACAATACCATCGAAAGGCGCTTTAACAATACTGTCTTCATATTTCATTTCTGACTGTTTTAAAGACAATTGTACTTGTTCTAAAGAGGCTTCCAAAGCAGTAATTTCCTCTGGTGCGGTGGCTTGTTTCTGCTGAAGAGCAATCCGAGATTCGGCGATTTCCGCTTTAATTTGTTCAACTTCTCCGCCACCAGTACTTTGTAACTGTTCTAATTTTTGGCGAAGCTCATTAATACTAGACTGAGCATTTTGCGAATTATCATTAATCTCATCAAAAGTATCTTGAGCAATTGCCCCTTGTTTCAATAGAGACTCGTTACGTTTAACTCTTTGCTGGACTAATGCTAAACGAGATTGGGCAGCCTTAATCTGGGCTTTAGTTTGTTCAATATCCCGAGGAATTCTATTTTGAACCTGATTTAATTTTGCTTCCAGTTGTCTTAGCCTTGCCTGTGCCTGCTCAATTTCCGCCTTGATTTTCGCTTTATTTTCCCCCAGAGTCGCACGATTTTGCGCCAACTTTGCCTGGTTTTCTGAGGTTTGAATCGCTAGTTCAGCATTTTCCATGATTGCCAGGGTTTGACCCGCCTGAACGCGATCGCCTTGTTCTACAAGTAATTTAACTAATCTACCCGCATCTTTGGGGCTAACGTTGACACTTTTAATCGGCTCAACTCGACCACTGGCTTCAATCTCAAGATTAAGATCTTCTTGTTTAACGGGGACGGTTAATTCCCCAATCGCAACCTCCGATCCGCTATGGTTGACCACTTTATAAATAGTAAAACCAATTAAAGTTAAACAGATTGCTGCTATCCCTGTTACTAGGACAGGACTAGATTTAAAATTCTTGTTTATAGATGATTTCATATACGATTTTTTAAGCTAGAGATATATTGACCATCTAGATATTGATTAATTGAGATAGATCGGTTTAGAGCAATAGTGTTTTCGCACCATTACTACTTTATGTTAACTATTTTAAACAGGTAGATGCTCTACATCCGACGATGATTGCATTTCGCTCTATCGATAGTCTGATCCTTCCCTTGATAGCTTTCTGGATAGTGCTATTGTTCCCAGAATTATCTGCTCAACTCCTATGAGTTTTATGTATGGGTTTTATGAGCAATCTGTAATAAAGACAGGTAAGAAAGTTCTAGTCGATTTTGTTGGTTTAGCGATCGCTCTAACTCAGTCTTTAATTCCGCAAACAGAGCCTGGCGCTGCGCCGAACTCATTCTGATATAAGGGGAGAGGGTACTTAACAAAGTCAAATAGTCATCCACGGTATAGGTGACAGTAATAATTGCCTGGTGAGTGATTAAATCTTGAAAATAACCAGAAGCGATCGTCTTTTGGGCTATTTTACTAATATTCTGCTGATGTTCTTGATGGCTCTCATATTTGCTTAATTCAGGAGCATAGGTTTGATAGATACCTTGACAACTTTGATATAGCTCATAACTAAGTTGCGGTGGGGTATTCCAGAGCAAAACTAGCAACCCATGATCTTTTAAAGCTGCTGCGGTTTTGATGTATCTGGTTTCTGGTGTGACCCAATGAAACGAAGTCGCAGCCACCACTAGATCAAACTTCTCTTTCCCTAACTTCCATTCTTCAAAAGTAGTATTAATTACCTCCACATTGCCATAAGCTGCACATTTATCCCGCGCTATGGCACAAGCAGCTTGACTCGGCTCAACACAGACGATTCTTGCTCCTAATCGAGCCAATTCAACTGTTGCAATACCCACTCCTGCACCGATTTCCAATACTGACTTACCTGGTTGCAAATCAGCTATTTCCTGCATGGAATCCAGAATTTCAGGGGGATATCTTGGTCTAGTGCGATCGTAAGCCGATGCGACAGCATCATACCAACTGCTTTTGTCTGCACAGCGATAAATATTCTTTAACAGACTTGATACATCTCCCTGTTTGTCTTGGCGATCGCGAAGTTCATCGAAGGCATCGTTCATCGAATTCATAATTTTAAAACCACAATTTCTCAAAACTTTGGCAAATATATTAGAAAAAGTTACACAAATTAATATATGTTGTTATAATCTTTTACATAAGGTCAACTTAGTTGAATTTAAACCCTAAATTTAAGCGTAGCTGACTTATAGCATATAGATGGC
>JBEANW010000124.1:0-2608 GCA_041165225.1 Cyanobacteriota bacterium
CAGTTTGATGAAACATCTGGGACATTAACCCTAAATTTGCCCCGAAAGTCAAAGCGCCAAGCAGTAATAATCCTTGTCCTAGTCTAGATTGACGCTGATTAGCAGATCGACCTAAATAAAAACCGCCCCAGTTAGTGCCAATCAATAAACCCAGCAGCAATAACACTTTGATGGGTCTAGACCATACTTGCCAGTTGGCAGCGACAAAGGTGATCACCCCCAAACCCAAGAGAATAAAACCTAGTCCCAAGACAATGATGATAAAGCGATCGCGGGAAGCCGAGTCCAATTGCTGCAACTGATAGCGGTCAGCTAGCTGCTGATATACTTCTGGGCTAATGATGCCTTCTTCTTGCCACTGTCGGGCTTCCTGACGCAACTGATATCTAAACTTTTCTGAAGCCATAAGATCCAAGGAGAAAGATACCAAGATAACTTACTTGATTTAAGTAATCGTGAAAAATAAATTTCCTAGTTGAGATGGGGAAAAGGAGAAAGGGCAAAGGGGAAAGGACAAAGGGAAAATATGACACTTTATGACTTACTGCTCACCAGGGGTTGTAGAGTGTGGGATTTTTAAATAAGTATGAATACTAAATAAAGATAAACACAACTTTTAAGCAAATGGTACAAGAATCAACTGTTATAGTTACTGGCGCATCTTCTGGGGTCGGTTTATATGCTGCCAAAGCCTTAGCTGATCGCGGTTGGCACGTAGTTATGGCCTGTCGCAATTTAGCTAAAACAGCAAAAGTAGCAGCGGAAGTTGGTATACTCCAGGACAAATATAGTATTATTCATCTGGATCTAGCTTCCTTAGATAGCGTCCATCAATTTGTTCAGGATTTTCGGGCTACAGGAAAGTCTTTGAATACCCTGGTTTGTAATGCGGCAGTTTATTTACCCCTAGAAAAAGAACCTCAGCGCAGCAAAGAAGGCTATGAATTAAGCGTGGCTACCAATCATCTAGGTCATTTTCTCCTGTGCAATCTAATGCTGGAAGACCTCAAAAATTCCTCTGCACCCGAAAAAAGATTAGTCATTCTAGGTACTGTCACCGCTAACCCCAAAGAAATCGGCGGTAAAATTCCCATCCCTGCCCCCCCTAACTTAGGGAATCTACAGGGCATGGAAGCAGGTTTTAAAGCCCCGAACGCCATGATCGATGGCAAGAAATTCAAACCAGGTAAAGCCTACAAAGATAGCAAACTCTGTAATATGCTAACCATGCGGGAACTGCACGATCGCTATCATGCATCTACAGGAATTATCTTTAACGCTCTCTATCCTGGATGTGTGGCAGAGACAGGCTTATTCCGTAACCATTATTCCCTATTCCGAACTATCTTTCCTTGGTTCCAGAAAAACATTACAGGAGGCTATGTAACCGAAGAATTAGCAGGGGAAAGAGTCGCCAAAGTAGCGGCTGATCCTAAATTTAATGAGTCGGGAGTTTACTATAGCTGGGGTAATCGTCAGCAGCAAGATCGAACTGCTTTCCAGCAAGAAATTTCCGATGAAGCTATGGACGACAACAAAGGCAAACGCCTCTGGGAATTAAGCGAGAAACTAGTCGGTCTTAATAACTCCTAAGAAACTCAGATCACAAGTGCGTATAACTTTCTAGCGTAGAATTGGTGTAACGGTTGATACAATTATTATTTTTTTACAAAAATAGCGTATCATCTGTTACAATTCTTATTGAGTCAAGAGAATTTTACAAGTTGTCTCGTTGGGGAACGCGCAACCAAAGATTTTTCCAGACTTAAACAACAACAATTATAATTAGCCAGCGATCGCGATCGCTGGTGTTTTTTTTTGGAGGCATAATTGGTATAGTAATTTTAGGATTAGCATCATCTCATGAGTTATGACCAGCCAGTAGACTCGAATAAAGTCTCACAGCCAGAAGAAGAAGATTTATTCGACTATGCCTACGAACAGCCTGGAAGTATTCCTGGAACCCTCAACATTGAAGAGGATGCGGAGATCCCTAAGATCGCGCTGATTGATTATAATAGCGATCGCGCTAGCCATGAGATTAACTTAACTCCAGAAGCCTGTGCCGAACACCTAACTACAGAATCAGTATCTTGGGTTGATGTCAAAGGTTTGGGTAGCGAAAATATCTTACAAAGATTAGGGACAGTATTTGGCTTACACCCATTGGTACTAGAGGATATCGTCAATGTTCCCCAAAGACCAAAGCTAGAAGATTATCCCCAGCAGTTAGTGATTATTACTCAGATGGTAGTCCTCAAGCCATCAGGAGAAGGATTTTCCTTAGAACAGGTAAGCCTAGTGGTGGGCAAAAATTATCTGTTAACAGTACAAGAATATCCCGAGAAAGACTGCTTTCGACCAGTACGGCGCAGAATTAAATTCAATAAGGGTTCTATTAGAAACATGGGGGCAGACTATTTAGCCTATGCTCTCTGGGATGCCATTATTGATGGTTTTTTTCCTGTGCTAGAAATCTATGGCGAAAAAATTGAAAATCTCGAAGATGAGGTGATCTTTAATCCTAGTAACCAGAGCTTGGCAAAAGTATATCAAATCAAGAGGGAGTTACTAGCACTGCGACGAGCCATTTGGCCTCAAAGGAATG
>JBEANW010000125.1:0-4936 GCA_041165225.1 Cyanobacteriota bacterium
GATTGGTTGAGTGAGGGCTTGCCGTTTTATGGGGGACAAGGTTTTGCTGTCCTTGACTCCTAGAGCAATTAGCTGCGGGATAGCAGAGATGGGCAGCACCACCGCTGCTGCCACTACTGAACCAAATAAAGCCCCCCTGCCAACCTCATCTACCCCTGCAATCAAAGTATCTTGAGCAGTAAACTCTGCCAGCAAAGAGTGATCAAAATCAGATTTATTCATGAGATTTATCAAAAAGCTTTAAGCTAGGCGAAGCCCTTATCTTCTTTTCTCTCTAAACTTTTGCTTCTTTAGGAGCCGATGAACGACGACGACGGCGACGACGACCATTTTTGACTTCTGCTTCTTCTGTCTCAGGTTCTTCTATCTCAGGCTCTTCCCTGGCTTCAGTTGTTTCTAGCTCCACTGTTTCCAGATTGAGTATTGCCTCTGGTAATACTGATTCCAGTTCTCCCAGCACTTCTTCCCGAGTCAATACTCGACCCAATTCTTCATCTATAGCGTCGGTTTCAGGTTCAAGTTCAACTTTGACCTTGGGCTTTTTCCCTCTAGTTTTAAGTTTCTTACTGGTTTTGCCTAATTCTGTTTTGCCATTACCAGTTGTCTCTGTTGCCAGTTCCTGTTCAGTTATCTCTTCCCCTGGCTTTTTGACATAGACCAAAACCGATTTCGGATCTGTGGCTCCTTGGTCAGCATATACCAAAGGTGAAACCCCCATCAAAGCATAGATTTCTTGTTCGAGATCGTTCATCTCCACAATGACTTTCTCTAAAGTAGCCTCATCTCGACGGGGCGATCGCGTTTGCGATCGCGACTTGCGCTCTTCCCCGTTATTATCGGTCGCCTGATCTAGATTTTCATCGTTTGATCCGACTTCCTGTTCAATCAACTCATCCTTAATCAAGAGGTCATTACGACGGCTGCGACGACGACGACGACCATTGCCATTGGCACCCTGTTCTTGATAGTTGGGGTGATTAATTAAATCCGCTGCTAGATTCTCATCATCCTGTTCTAAGCTAGGAGTATTCTTCGTGGCAATGGTGATTTTTTCTGGTCTTTCAGTGGGAGCAGAAATTACAGGACGAATACTATTAACTGGTTCACGAATCACTGCGGTCGCGACCATTGGCGCTACCTCCAAAGCTTCTGCTTCTTGTTTCCCTGGCAAATGAGCGATTTGACCTAAACCACCACAAGTTTGACAAGTCTGACCAAACAGTTCATAAACATTTTTACCCTGGCGCTTACGAGTTAGCTCTACTAAGCCCAGTTCGGATAGTTGAGCTATTTGAGGACGGGCTTTATCTCCTTTGAGACTGTTGTTAAAGTGTTCGAGCAACTTAATTTTGTCTCGATGGGAATCCATGTCGATAAAATCGACCACAATCACCCCTCCAATATTTCTCAGCCGTAATTGACGGGCAATTTCTGTGGCAGCTTCGGTATTAGTCCACAACACTGTCTCCCTGGCGGTTGCCGAGCGAGTAAAGGAGCCTGAGTTGACATCAACTACCGTCAAGGCTTCCGTGGGTTCAATAATAATATATCCGCCAGAGGGTAATTCTACTCTCGGTTTTAGCGCCTCTTTAATAGCAGCATTAACGCGATAATAATCGAGCATTGGCTGGGGTTCTCGATGGTAATCAATAAACACCCCTTGGGGGGAACGCCCACTACTCCAGTTAGCCAACTGCTGTTTAATTCTTTTTACTCCTGAGGAGGAGTCAATCATAATGGTGTTAACTTCCGCCGAGTAGGTATCTCGCAGTACCCGCTGAATAAAATCATCATCGCGATTGAGTAGCACAGGAGGTTTAGCGTAATTCGCCTGATATTGAATTGATTCCCATTGCTTTTGTAAAAATTCTAAATCTTCCATGATGGCTTCTTCAGCCTTGCCATCTGCTTCCGTTCTAATTAATAAGCCCATACCAGGGGGCTTAATCAGAATTGCTAAGGCACGCAGACGACTCCGTTCGTTTTCATTGGCAATGCGACGAGATAATTTAACTCCTTTGCCATAGGGCATCAATACCAAATAACGCCCTGGAAGAGTGATATTACCCGTAAGTCGGGGGCCTTTGTTTCCAGTCGGCTCTTTCATCACCTGAACTAAAGCTTTTTGTTGCGGAGCTAGTAATTCGGTAATGGCAGCAGCACTTCTCTTTAGGCGTAATGGCCCTAAATCCGTAACATGAATAAAACCATTGCGTTCACTGTTGCCAATATTAACAAAGGCAGCATCAATACCAGGAATCACATTTTCTACTGTACCAAGATAAATGTCGCTGACCTGCTGATGACCTGTTGCAACGATTAACTCTTGAATTTGTTCTTCCCAGAATACCGCCGCTATATGATGTTGTTCTGCAATAATTATCTGTTTGGGCATTAATTTTCCTCAAAAATTCTGCTGGCTGATTATCAATCAGCCTGTCTTAAAACCACACAATCCATTGATTGAGAAATGGTTGATTATTTACTGTTTGATGGAGATTGAAGCAAAAAAACTAACGAAATAGAAATAAACTAGTAACTCCCTATATCTAGCTATAGGTTGCTCAAAATGTTACCAGATAATATTTATTTGAGTATCTTTGCTGATGATTCGGCTATTTATTTGTCTGGGGCAGAACTTCAGTTCCGCTAATTAATTCTTGTCAAAGATGTGATTAAACTAAACATTCTTGCTTCAGAAGTAGCTAAAAAACTACCTCAGACAGTCCATTGAATTAGTTATATTAGTTCTCGACCATGGAAAGCAATGCTTTTAGGTTGCGTCTAGGGACGCTAGAGTCTCAATAATTTAAAGGTTGGAAGCAGCCTGTCCAGGTCTGCATAACGCCCTACCGCTCTTTTGATGTACTACTGAACCTACTGTCGGTCTAGCCTCATGAGCAGAGCTTTTCTACGCAATGAAACAATGGAGCTTCAACAAATGGAATAATAACAACTTGCAACATATGCTGCACTAGAACATGCTGTAATACAGTATAAAAATCGAGCCGATTAATGTCTTTAAGAGAATGCGGTCAGATTTCATTTGCTCTAGACAACAGTTAGCTTAACTATTTCTAGGGGGAAACCAGTTGAATTCACACTCTTGCGACTACTATTATTACGCGATCGCGATTATTGCTGAGAAGTTATCCTACCAAATACTAACCTGAATATAACCTTGAAGAAGAATCTTTGACAAGGTAGTCAGGCTTTTCTCTAAGCTTCTTAGCTGAGTATAGCTAAAAACTGAGCTGATACTGGGTAATTTTAAATTTTGGTGATTTCTTGTTTTATTATATCTGCGATCTGTTGCGCTGCGCCAGTTTGTCCCCTGACGGCACTTAAGCGATCGCGCATCAGCTTCAATTGATCAGGGTGCTGGAGATAATCAAGAACCAATTGAGCTACTGTTTCTGGCGCTAGCTTGCCGACCAATTCAGGGACAATCTCGGTTCCCGCCCAAATATTTGGCCAAGCAAATAAGCGTCCTTGTCTTAGCACCAACCAATTGATCAATTTGGCAAAGGCTGTTCCTACCCCTGGGAGATTAGCGAGCAAACCAGGGAGTCCATCCCAAGAACGCATAGCGTCAAGCTGCTGAGTTGGTAGTAAGACAATCATCGGCACTCGCAGGGCAGTTAATTCGGCCGTATTCGCGCCAACGGTAGTGAGGCACAGTTGACAGTTAACTAGGTTTTGATAAGCAGGAAACTCCGTGATCAGCTCAATTTTGGTACCGTTAGAAGTGATCAAGTATGAGGGCTGATGGGGGGTGGAAACTAACTCTGCGGTAACATTTCCTAAAACTGGAATCAGTGGATTGTGCTGCCGACTAGCATAATTGCCTAAAGTAGTTAAATCGAGGGTAGGTGCTACAGGAATCATAAATCTAACTTGGGGTAGTTGCTGCTGAATTTTTTCCGCGATCGCCAAACACAAAGGAACACCCTGAGCTAGTTTGGCAGGCTTGGAGCCGACGAGTAAACCCACTAAGGGAGCAGAAAGATCAAGATGAGACTGTTTAACCTCTAATGCCACGTCCGCCATTAAATCCCCCACCAGAGAAAACTTAGGTTGATAGGATTTAGGCACTTTAGCGATCGCTTTTTGATTCATGGCAGCAAAGCGATCTACCCAACGATACCAACGAGCATCCCATTCAGCATAAATTAAACTGGAGTAACCTAGACGCTTAGCGATCGTCACGGTAAAAAACTGATCTCCCCCCAGAAACACCACGATCCCCCGCTGATGCCATTGCCAATTATCCTGAGTTTTACCCCAGAGCAAGAAAGCCCAAAAGTCCTCAGCAGGCAAGACTCGATCTACTTCCTGGTAGCTTGAGGCGATCGCAGCTTCTTTACCCGTACTATGGGGACAAGGAGACAACAATACCGAAATTCTGATGCTGCTCAGATCATCAGTAAAAATATGAGCCAAAGCCTTAACCACAGGACGTACCCAGGTTGCCACCTCTCCAGGACCATTAGACAAGATAACAATATCAGTTGGTTGCATTTACAGCAGTTTTCAATTGGATAGACTACGTTGTTGATTTAACTAGTTTTAAGCTCTAAGCTGTAAGCTCTAAGAGTTTACTGTCAAGCAGATAAATGTGAATTGTGTATTCTACTCAACTAAAAAGCGCAGTAATTGCTGATCTAGCAGAATCTTGAAAACTTCGAACTACTAACTCGACGCGAAGCTAATCCTTTAGGGCGAATTCCGAACTCTGAATTAGTTACTTCATAAACAAATTTTAGCGTTGCCCAGCTATTGACATCTAAAGCATAGACTTCTTCATTTGGCAGCAGTTCCTTCGCAACGGAACTAGTATTGTGTAAATCCTGCATGACAGCATTAACTACCACCAGAGGATTAGTCACGTTCAGCACCTGCTGTTGATCCAGCTTGAAGTTTTGTTGACTGGCAA
>JBEANW010000126.1:0-7195 GCA_041165225.1 Cyanobacteriota bacterium
GGACAAAGCTAACGTGTTGGATGTCTCGCAACTATGGCGCGATCGCGTTACCGCATTGGCAGGGGATTATCCTGATGTGGAGTTAAGTCACATGTATGTGGATAATGCAGCCATGCAACTAGTGCGCGCCCCCAAACAGTTTGACACCATTGTCACGGGCAATTTGTTTGGCGACATTCTCTCCGATGCCGCTGCAATGCTCACGGGAAGTATTGGGATGTTACCTTCTGCTAGTTTGGGGGAGGCAGGAACTCCTGGAGTATTCGAGCCTGTTCACGGTTCGGCTCCAGATATTGCGGGACAAGATCAAGCTAATCCTCTAGCGCAGGTATTGAGTGCAGCGATGATGTTGAGGTACGGTTTGCATGAACCTGATGCAGCAACGGAAATTGAACAGGCGGTTAATCAGGTTTTAGACTTGGGCTATCGGACTGGAGATATTATGTCCCCTGGAATGAAAGCGGTGGGCTGTAAAGCGATCGGAGAAGTTTTACTTAAATTATTGAGTTAGTAGGGGCGATTCGCGAAGCGAAGCTAGTCCTTTAGGGCGATTCGCCCCTACTATTAACGACTTGCCTCAACTAAGACCTGCTGCTTCACAGATGACACGATTGTCTTACCATCATCATCTAGATCAACTAGGGCGTTATCACCATCGTTGACTCGACCAGAAAGAATCGCTTCTGCCAAACTATCTTCTAACAGGCGCATAATTGCTCGACGCAGAGGTCTAGCACCATAACTAGGATCAAAGCCTTCTTCGATCACCTTGTCTTCAAAAGCGGTAGTTACGCCTAAAGTAATCTCCCGTTGTTCTTTTAATCTGACGGAAATCTCCTTGAGTAAAATACTAGCGATTTGTCTGACTTCAGGTTTGGTTAGTTGACGGAAGACGATTATTTCATCCAGACGGTTGATAAATTCAGGACGGAAATAGTTTTTCAATTCCTGATTAACCAACTCTTTAATGCGGTTGTATTGCGCTTCGTCCTTGTCTCCAGAGAAGTCAAAGCCTAGACCACTGCCACCTTTTTCAATTACCTTTGACCCAATATTGGAGGTCATGATGATGACGGTGTTTTTAAAGCTAACGGTGCGCCCTTGAGCATCCGTCAGGCGACCATCATCCAAGAGTTGCAGCATGAGGTTAAAAACATCAGGGTGAGCTTTCTCAATCTCATCAAACAGCACGATGGAATAGGGTTGACGACGAACTGCTTCGGTTAATTGACCTCCTTCGTCATAACCCACAAACCCTGGCGGAGAACCAATCAGCTTGGATATTGTGTGGGATTCCATGTACTCCGACATATCAATCCGCACGATCGCTTCTTGTGAACCAAACATTTGCGTGGCTAAAGCTTTAGCTAATTCGGTTTTCCCTACTCCTGTAGGGCCAGAAAAGAATAGACTGGCAATGGGGCGATTGCGATCGCCTAATCCTGAACGGGAGCGCCGTAAGGCACGGGAGACGGCTTTGACCGCCTCATCTTGGCCAATGACCCGTTCATGGAGATCATCTTCTAAATACATCAAGGCTTCCGACTCGGTTTCCGTCATTTTAGTCACGGGGACTCCTGTCCAAGCAGCGACGATTTTGGCGATCGCTTCTTCATCTACTACAGGGGTTAAGGCTTCGGGGTTAATGCTCGCTACATCACTCTGATTTTCTTCTTTACTCTGCAAACAATGATTCAAATGAGTCCGCGAACCAGCTTCGTCAATCAAATCAATGGCTTTATCAGGTAAAAAGCGATCGGTGATATATCTTTCTGAGGAAATGACCGCAGTTCTGATGGCTTCGTCGGTATATTTAACCTTGTGGAAGTCTTCATAGGTTTTGCGTAATCCTTGCAGAATTTCAATGGCATCATCAACGGAAGGCTCTCCCACCATTACTTTTTGGAAGCGACGTTCTAGGGCAGCATCTCGCTCAATATATTGACGGTACTCATCAAGAGTAGTACTACCAAGACACTGAATTTCCCCTCTGGCTAAGGATGGTTTGAGCATATTGGCAGCATCCATCGCGCCTCCCATTGCCCCAGCACCAACGATAGTGTGAATCTCGTCAATTACCAGGATAATATTCCCTGCTTTGCGGACTTCTTCCACAATGGACTTGAGCCGTTCTTCAAATTCCCCTCGGAACTTAGTTCCTGCCAGGAGAGAACCCATATCGAGGCTAATTACTTCCTTGTCCGCCAAGAGGGAAGAAACATCCCCCTCCACGATCCGTTGAGCTAATCCCTCAGCGATCGCCGTTTTGCCAACTCCAGGCTCACCGACTAAAATGGGGTTGTTTTTGGTACGTCTACCTAAAATTTGGACAGCCCGCTCAATTTCGGGATATCTACCCACTACGGGATCTAATTTACCTTCTCGGGCTAAATCTGTGAGGTTGATACTAAACTCTTTGAGCTTAGTGGGCTGTTCTCTACCGCCACCGAAACCAAATGGATTATCCTTACCTGCCGCCACTACTTCAGTTTCCCCCAGCTTTTTAATCAAGTCTGTCCGTAGCTGTCGGAGATTAACATTTTGCTTGGTCAACAGCTTGACTGCCATATTGTCAGTCTGCTTAATCATCGCCAACAAGATATGTTCAGGACTAATAAAATTGCTTTTTAGTTGACGGGCTTCATTGAAAGCCTGCTCTAAAATTCTTTTGGCTTTGGGGGTAAACGGAATATTAGCGGGAATAAACCCCGAACCCTTGCCAACTATTTCAATAGCAAGATTTCTAGTTTGTTCTAAATCGATCTTTAAATTTGCTAATAATTCTGCTGCGGTGGATGTCCCCTCGCCAATTACCCCCAATAAAATATGCTCAGTCCCCACCAAATTGTGTCCTGTGTTGCGGGCTTCCTCTTGAGCGAGGACAACGTTCTTTATAGCTTTTTCATTGAAGTATTCAAACATGGTTTAAAAAACTCCTCTTGTTTATTAAATTAATATTTCTTTATCTTCTTCTACCTAATTTATCGTTTTTGCCTGTCAAGATGTAGTGGTAAAAGCCGTAATCTTTAATTATTTTCGGCTCAGATTAGCAAAATCTCTAGCTAGGACTAGTTCTTATGATTGACGAAGGCTACATTAAGTATCAGTGCCATTGGCAAAAAGTTGACGCGATCGCCCCCAGGGATATTGCGGAATTAAATTCCTGGCGGAAACAGCTCTACCAATTAGACCTGATCGGTGAATACGATAACGGCATTGGCTTTGGCAACCTCAGCATTCGCATCCCTCACACCCAACAATTAATTATTTCGGGAACACAAACAGGAGGAATTGCTGATTTAACCCCCCAGCACTATACCAGAGTAATCGATTATAGCTGGCAGCAAAATTATGTTACCTGCCAAGGTTTAATTCAAGCTTCCTCCGAAACTTTGACTCACGCTGCGATTTATCAGGCATTACCTGAGATCAATGCCGTGGTTCATGTCCATCATCAACTACTGTGGTCGCAACTCCTAGGGCAAATTCCTACGACTAATCCTGATTGTGCTTACGGTACACCAGAAATGGCGGAGGAAATTATGAGATTATGTCAACAACCCATAACTCAACAGCAGAGAATTATTGCTATGAGTGGTCATGAATCAGGAATCTTGACTTTTGGAGTTGATTTGCCTCAGGCTGGTGAAACTTTATTGAAGTACTTCACCACTATTTGAACTGATCAACTAAATTTTATAAATTAATCTGCCTCGTAATCTGTCTAATAAATATGTGTATTTTGCTCTATCTGAGCATTATTTGATTAATTTTGACGTAACACCACACCAATGACTCAATTCAAAATACGGAATAATATCAATTGTTTAATCTATCTCGGCAGAAAAATCGTTTTATCATCTTCCCTCTAATCGCGATCATCAGTTGCTTTTTGAGTATTACTTTTAGTCCCGTAGCGACAGCCAAGCTATTTGATGGGCCTGTAGATCAGCTACCCCTCGAACAGCGAGTTGCTTTGAAAAAAGGAGAATTAGTTTTTGGGGGGCAAAAAGGCAATTACACCTCTCGTTTTTTGATCTCGACCACCGTGGATAATGCTTGGCAGGTTTTAACTGACTATGAACATTTTGCCGAATTCCTTCCTGGAGTTATCAGTAGTGAGTTGCTCGAAAGCAATGGCGATCGCAAAGTCTTTGAACAAATTAACCAAATCAAGACTCTTGTCTTTAGTATCGAATCGAGAGTTAAAGTTGCCACCATTGAATCCTATCCAGGGCAAATTGCCTTTAAGGCAGTGGATGGCGACTTGAAAACGATGGATGGCACGTGGGTCTTAGAGCCTGTATCGCCCTATCCTAGCGCTCCGCCAGACCAGGTTCTCGTAACTTATAAAGTAATAGTTGAACCTGCTAAAACTCCCAGTGACAGTATTTTCTATGGTATCTATGAAGAACGCCTGCAAGAAACCCTCAAGGCAATTAAAACCGAAACTGAAAAAAGATCAATTCGGAATTAGGAGTTCGGAGTTCGGAGTTAGTCATAGATAATCTTTCTGCTAGTCTCTAGTTACTTAGTCGCTACTTGCCTCTGTGCTTCGTACAGTATCAAAGCAGTGGCAACGGCGACGTTAAGGGACTCTACTTGATTGGCTAAAGGGATTTTGAGCTGAACATCGGCTAAGGCGGTTAATTCTGGGGATAACCCTGCTCCTTCATTGCCTAATAAAATCAAAGTGGGGCGAGTGAAGTCTTCCTCCCAATAGGTTTTGGTGGCTTTAGAGGTAGTGGCAATAATCTGGACTCCTTGCTGTTGCTGCTGCTTAACTAACTGAAGTAAATCTTGATTCGTCACTACAGGTAGCCGAAAGCACTGTCCAACACTAGCTCGTAAAACTTTGGGGCTATAAAAATCAACGCAATCAGAACTTAACCAAAGAGCTTCAACTTTCGTAGCTGCTGCGGTACGGATAATTGTTCCTAAGTTACCAGGGTCTTGCAGTCTTTCTACAGCGAGTCCTATGCCTTTGATGGTGCTTGGTTTTGGTGAAATAGTTGGATAAGGAGCGATCGCCACTACCCCATCAGGATTAACAGTAGTGGCGATCGCATTTAAGACTTCTGGGCTGACTAGTTCGACTCTAACCCCACGGTCAACAACTATTCGGCATAATGGCTGATGATTTTGCTGCCAAACCTCTGTGTAAAAAATAATATCTAGCTTATAATCGGCTTGGCAAGCTGCCTCAACTAAGTTAGTTCCTTCAATCAACATTAAGTTTTGCTTTTGTCGTTCCTTGGCACGATGTAGCTTACGAACCTGCTTGATTAAAGGATTTTGAATACTAGTTAAAATGTTATTTTCCTGCTTACTTATTGACGAACACCACTATTCAAAGTAATACTTTGGTTTCCTAGCCATGCGGAACTCGGGACTTGAACCCGAATGTTTTAAGCAAACACTAGAATCTGAATCTAGCGCGTCTACCAATTCCGCCAGTCCCGCATCAGAATTGAACTCACAGGCTTTCATTATGATTGACTTTTATATTCAATGTCAAACTTAAATCGCCAAGTTCTAGAGTGGCTTTAGTTAACTTTCTTAATCTAAAACTGTTCAATTGAATTTTTGAAGTCTATCTTAGTATTGCTTAAAAGCCCAAATAAATATATCTGATATCAAGAGGATAAAGCCATTAACTCTATCTCGACCCCAACCAAAATCACCTCAGAAGACCCTCAAGCTGTATTAGAAATCTGGGGACGTTCTTCTCTCTCTGGAAATGTCCAAATTAGTGGGGCAAAAAATTCTGCTCTCGTATTGATGGCAGGCTCTATACTCTGTCCTGGCAAATGCACTTTACGCAATGTGCCAGACCTAGTTGATATCAAACGCATGGGGCAAATACTCCAAGCTTTGGGTCTTAAGCTAAATCAGCATGGTGATGTGATTGAAATTGATGCTGCTAACATTAACCCCACGGAAGCTCCTTACGATGTGGTATCTCAGCTTCGAGCCAGCTTCTTTGTCATTGGCCCTTTACTAACCAGGCTTGGTACGGCTCGTGTACCCCTCCCTGGAGGTTGCGCTATCGGTGCTAGACCAGTAGATCTTCACGTTCGAGGACTCCAATCGATGGGGGCAAACGTTTCCATTGAAGACGGTGTAGTTCACGCTAATTTAGTTGGTAGTAAACAGCGTTTACAAGGGGGGCGCATTTATCTGGATTATCCTAGCGTTGGGGCAACGGAAACTATCCTCATGGCTGCTACCCTCGCTGAAGGGGAAACGAAGATTGAAAACGCTGCCCAAGAACCAGAAATTGTCGATTTGGCTAATTTCTGTAACCAAATGGGGGCAAAAGTTACTGGAGCAGGAACTAATACCATTATCATTCAAGGGGTTAAGGAACTTAGTTCCATCGACTACAACGTGATTCCCGATCGCATTGAAGCAGGAACATTCCTCGTGGCGGGGGCAATCACTCATTCGGAAATTACTTTAAACTCCGTCATCCCCGAACATCTCGCCCCTGTAATCGCCAAGCTGAAGGAAATTGGCTGTCAGGTAATCATTGAAGATGAGGCTGGTAGAACTTTTGGGGGAAATATTCAATCTAAGCGCTTGCGTATTATTCCTGGAGAACTCCGTGGAACTGATATTGAAACCCTTCCCTATCCTGGCTTCCCCACTGATATGCAGGCGCAGTTTACAGCTCTATTGAGCATCAGTAAAGGTAACAGCGTAATCAGTGAAACTGTGTTTGAGAACCGTCTCCGTCACGTATCTGAATTACAGCGCATGGGAACTAATATTCGCGTTAAAGGCCATCATGCTATTGTCCAGGGAGTCTCGATGATTTCGGGCGCACCAGTCATGGCAACTGATTTGAGGGCTTCGGCGGCTCTAGTCCTAGCAGGGTTGGCTGCGGAGGGGAAAACCACAGTCTACGGTTTACACCATCTTGATCGCGGTTATGAGAATTTAGAAAACAAGCTCCGCCAATTAGGTGCCAGGTTAGAAAGAATTATTCCCGAAGGAGCCTAGCAATCATTCAATAGCTTTTAGCTTTCAGCCTTTAGCTGTTAGTTTTTAAGAGCGATTAACCTAAAGGACTAGCTCCTAGGTCGCGTCGCGCTTTGCGTACCCTACGGATCGCTGTTTACTGGTTTAAACGGCGATCGTTTATGCTAAAGTACTAGCTCCGCGTCGTCCTTTAGGGCTTTTTTGATCGATC
>JBEANW010000127.1:0-2696 GCA_041165225.1 Cyanobacteriota bacterium
AGGAACTAAAAGAGGCGGGAGTTTTTTGGTTAGATCAGCAAGATCCGAATAATTCCTGGGGTGGTAATAGTAATGTCTTTATTACCCGCCTCCATGTCCGTTATAGTCGCGACAAGTTTCCTGAAGATCTTAAGTTTCAATCAACAAGCGATCGCACTAATTTTCAAGGCAGATACGTCATTCGTCATCCCTTTAAAGGCAATTTGAGCTGTCAGGCGGGTAAACAATATCAAAAGTCCCTGAAAGAGAGACAAGCAAACGAAGCCAAAACCCTGGCGAATCTTACTGGTTGGAATATTAATGATATTCGCGATCGCCTGAAGTTAGTCGAAGCCGAACCAATCCAATGGTGGGATAGTCTCTGGGAACGTTAGTAGAAGTAGGGGCGGTTCGCGAACCGCCCCTACGAAGGTGGTAACTCCAAGGCAATTTTGCCCATGTTTCCAGTGCGAAAATCATACAGTATCTGACGGGCAACTCTCTCTTTATCACCTTTAAAAAAGCGATCGCTCACATCCTGAATAAATGATTCTCCTGTAGTTTCAGCAGGATTGAATTCAAAATTAAAGCGAGATGTTAAAACTTTGTCAGAGCCAATCTTAATGAATAAATTAATCGCTTCCGCCGCCACCACTTGATTATCGTAGGAAGCTTCGCCAATATCCTCACAAATCGCCAATTTTACCGCATCATGTTGGTTTTCTAATCGCCAGGGAATAATGCCAGGGGCATCTAATAATTCAATCTCCTGAGATATTTTCACCCAGCGTAGCTGACGAGTAACCCCTGCACGGCGTTCGCTCACAACAATCTTTTTGCCGACTAAGCGATTAATTAAGGCCGATTTCCCCACATTGGGAAAGCCGATGACTACCGCTCTTACAGGACGAGGACGCATTCCGCGATCGCTCCGACGTTGATTCATGGCGACTCCTGTTTTTTGAGCAGCACTTTTAATGGCATCGATTCCTTTCCCCTGTTTAGCGTTGGTAAAATACGGCTCTTCTGCTTGGGATTTAAACCAACGTAACCAGTCTTGTTTTGCCCCTTCAGGAATCATATCCTCGCGATTTAACACGATAATCCTCGGTTTAGTGCCAATCCAGCTATTGATTTGAGGATGATGGGAAGCCAGCGGTATCCTAGCATCAAGGATTTCTAATACCACATCTACTTTTCTTAGCTGTTCTTTCAATTGCCTTTCTGCTTTGGCAATGTGTCCTGGATACCATTGAATCGGTGGAGCAGACATAATTTAATTTAACTACCTAAAAAACAAATTAATCTGCTTAGGCTGGGAAAAGGGGAAAGGGAAACTCCTAACTCCGAATTCCGAACTCCGAATTCCGAACTCTACTAAGGTTTGACAATATATTCAGACTCTAGAGATTTAAGCTTACCAGTTTTAACCAAGGCCTGGTGAATCATGGCCGCTACTTCTCCTCTAGTGGCAGGTTTTTCAGGCACTAAAGCACCCTTAGCCGCATCGGGAGGATTAACCACTAATCCAGCTTCCACTGCTGCTGCTACCTGAGATTTTGCCCAATCAGGCATCTCTGTGAGATCGCCAAACTGTTGTAGAATCTGGTCAGCATCTTTTGATGGTTTTAGACCTAATCCTGTGGCTAAAGTCACTAGTACTTGGTAACGAGGAATATTCTCTGAAGGTTTGAATTCATCATCGGAGTAACCCTGCATAAAGCCACTACTGACCGCTTGATCAATATCTTTGGCGATCGCATTATCCTTACTGACATCGGTAAATTTCTTAACACTTTGGGTTTTAGGTTGCTCACCAAAAGCTTGACTAACTAAGGTAGCCATACTTGCTCTCGTGATCAGTGCATCTGGATCGAACTCTGGATTTTTAGCGAGTTCAGGTACTAAGGCTTTGTCTCTCATTTGTTTGACAAAGGGATATGCCCAATAATCAGGAACAACGTCTTGAGGCATTTTAGTTGTTTCTGAGGTAATCGCTTTCGGTTCTGTTTTTGCAGTTTTCGCGGTTTCAGGGGTTTTGGCTGCTGACTCAACTTTTTCTGGCGAAGTTTTCTCTGGAGCAGTTGGCTCTGGAATAATTGCTTTGGGACTAGTTTTCTCAGGACTAGTTGGTTCAGGAGCATTGATCTCAGGAGCAGTTGCTTCAGGAATAACCGCTTTGGGAGTAGCGTCGATCGCGTTATCCTCAGTTTGAATAGGAGGAATGTCTCCAGAAATGCCTATATTACCCGTATTGCCAGATCTACCTCTCAAAGCAGGAATCGTAGCCACTCCCGCCAGAGGAGCTAATTTAGCCCCAGCATCAAGGGAAAAAGACTTCTGTTCACCCTTGGCTGGTGCTGGGGGGTTAACTGTTTGATTGAAAGCAGCACCTGCATTAGCAGCATCTTGTTTTTTGAGTTGGGCAGCTAATCGGCGATTTTCTGCTTTTAAGTCTTGCTGACGAGGATTTTGTCCCTCAACACTAGCATCTTTTGACAGAATGCTACCAAAACCAGCACCAGTATCAATAGTTTTATCTGAGGCTAATAAATTGCGATCGCGAAGCGTACCTGAAAGGTAATCGCCACCCAAGCTAAGATTGTTCGCCAGCTTAGCGTTTTTGCCACCGAGAGTCCAAAACAATATTGCGCCAATGGTAGAAAAGGCGACGATAATCGCAATCATTTCGTCGAAAGTCACCCCCGTTGCTGGTC
>JBEANW010000128.1:0-2674 GCA_041165225.1 Cyanobacteriota bacterium
ATTGTGGAAAACCCATCGTCGAAGAAGAGCATTTTGTTGGCTCGTACCAAATTCTCCGAACTTTAGGCAGAGGGGGGATGGGAACTACTTATCTAGCTTGGGATCGCGATCGCACTGTCCAAAATGCCCCAATGCTGATGGTTCTCAAAGAGATGAACGCAGATATGGCTCGAATCGCCAAAGCTAGGGAACTATTTGAACGGGAAGCCAGGGTTTTAAAATCCTTAGAGCATCCTGGCATTCCCAAATACTATGATTTCTTTGTGGAAAGTAATCGCAAGTATATTGTCATGGAGTTAATTCATGGTCATAATCTAGAGCAGTTTGTCAACCAGAGAGGGGCAAATGATCCGAATAGAACGATCACCTGGATGGTTCAAATCTGCGATATTTTGACCTATCTCCATAACTTAGATCCACCCTTGATCCATCGTGATATTAAGCCAGCTAACTTAATGTTGAGAAATTTAGATAGTCGTTTGATGCTGCTCGATTTTGGTGCAGTAAAAGAGCTTGGTACTGCTTTAGAAACCCGTATTGGGGTAGAAGGCTATAGCGCTCCCGAACAATATCGAGGCAAACCCTGTACCCAATCAGATATCTATGGCGTGGGGACGACAATTATTTTCTTGCTCACGGGGAAAGCACCCATGCAATACTATCGCTATCAAAGTAACAAATTTGAATTTGATATTGAGAATATTCCTAATTTACCCGCTAACTTGGGCAAGGTTCTAGGAATTGCTTGTCAACCTGAACCAAGAGATCGCTATCAAACAGCTCAAGAGCTTGCCCAAGCTCTATCCACTTGTCTCTAATTGTCTCTAATCTTCATCCCAGTCTTCGACTAACAGTAACTCACGGATCTGATCTTGGGGGGAAAAGTCAAAGTCTAATAATTCACTTTTCCAATGAGGCCAGTCATTGCCTAATAATAAGGCGATCTTACCAATACGATCTTCTGGGGTAACGATTTTAGATTCTACTAAGGAAGATACCTTCCGTTGCAATTTCATCATGGGATGTGCAACTTGCTTTGTCATACTCTCAATTTTGCCTGCTATGATATGTTGGTTAAATAACTAGAAGATTAAATCCGTCTGGCTCGACTCTTAAAGCCGTTTTCAGTTGAATGGACTCCGTTGTTAACTAGTTAGTTCGCAGCTTTTAGCCTTTAGCTTTTAGCTTTTAATAATCTAATCATTGTGGTCTACTCATGTGAAAAGCGCAGTAACCGTCGTCAGCCTGAAGTTTGCGGAAAAACCTGACATTCTTTTTAACTTACACTACACCATTTTGGCAAGGGATTGTAACGATTGTTACGGTAATCACCCTATAAGGGTCGCGAAATCCGACATTAAACCTCGTCTAGCTCGAAGGACACGGTTTTAAAATTGGTTTGGGGAAAGGGAAAAGGGAAAGGGGGAAAGGTGGGTGAATCTGCTGACGTTGTTAGTTTAAAACTCCAGTTTTGAATATGAACACGGTTTAATTAATTGAGAATTTGAGAACTTAAAATTGAGAACTGAAAGATGAATAAACAGGTAGGGTTTTTGGCTTTTGCAGGCATCTCTTTATTGATTGCTCCTGTTTTGGCTCTCAATAATGCTGTTAGCGATTCTGTTGGCAGAAATGGGGTTAACGCCCTAAAGTTACATCAGCCTCCCTATAACTTGCTGGGTCGGAAAATTGGCATTGGTCAAGTAGAAGTCGGTCGTCCAGTTAAGTCAGGTCAAGATAAAGCTACCAACATCTTGGAAAAAATCTCCCCCGCAGCAGTTTTTTACCGTAATCAGCCTCCTATTGCCGATGAAAATGTTGATGACCATGCCAGTATGGTTGCCCAAGTGATGATTGCTCAGGATAAGCGTCTGCCAGGGGTTGCTCCCCAAGCTAAGTTATACTCCTCCGCTGTAGGCTCTTTAAGCGAGGGTGGACAGCCCTACGAATGTCTAGCTAGTCAACATGTGGCGTTACAGAATAGTGGCGATGTCAGAGGGATTAACTTCAGTTTCGGCGAGTCTTTAGAAAATGCTGAGGGGGATGATGCCTTCTTAAATGGCAAGGCGCTGTTAACATCCTGTATTGACTGGTCGGCGCAATACCATGATGTTTTATATGTGATTGCGGGCAATCAGGGTCGGGGCGGAATTCCCATTCCCACGGATAACTTTAACGGCATTACTACTGCCTACACCAGAAAAAGAGAGGGGGTATTTACTAAGGTGGATTTTGCCAATCTTAGTGCTTTGCCTGTGGGCATCGGCAGCAGCTTTATTAAAAAAGAAATTGATTTTGGCGATCGCCGAGCCATCAGTCTGTTAGCTCCTGGGGGACAAATCTCGGTCTATAACCAGAAAGGAGAAATTGAACAGGTGAGTGGCACTAGTTTTGCTGCTCCTCACATTACGGGGACGGTTGCTTTGCTCCAAGAATATGGCGATCGCCAGTTACGGTCTAAAATACCCAACTGGAGTCTAGATTCCCGTCGTCATGAGGTGATGAAGGCGGTCTTACTTAATTCTGCCGACAAAATTGCCGATCGCGGGGATGGTTTACTCCTCGATATGGAACGCACGATTATCGGCGAAAAAAATCACACTTGGCTTGATGCTGATGCCTATGTTAATCCTCGTGTTCCTTTAGATATTCAGATGGGGACAGGACAAATTAA
>JBEANW010000129.1:0-9551 GCA_041165225.1 Cyanobacteriota bacterium
ATCAGGAGAGGTTTAATACCTTTTCTGATTGAAGCTTATAGCTTATAGCTTATGGCTTATAGCTGGAGCAAAGCGACTTTATAGATATTTTTGGCTCTTGCTCAACTAGTCTTACTGTTTGGCAGCACCTTCTTGAATGTTGACTCGATGAGTGATCATCGTAATGCCATCTCCCCGAACTAAAATAGCCGACAGCCAATTACTCTCAGGAAGAGAAGGAGCCGTTGCCACCTTATAAATTCCTCCTGCTGCTAGTGGTTTTAATTCTAATGAAGTGGAGTTAAGATATAGGTTAGCTGCGGTTTTCTCTTCCCGAACTGCTCCCAACAATACCTGGTCTCCCAAGGGTTCATCAACAATCAAATCGAAATTATATTTTTCCCCTGTAGCTACAGTACTTGGTGCTACGACTTTGACTTGGGGGGGATGCTCTCCAGAGGTTAACTGAGATTGTTCTGTCAATATTTCCTGACGAACTAACTTTTGTCCCTGAAAATATTGACGAGATTTGATGGTTGAATTCAATCGCTCTTGTCTCCCCCCTTGGTTTTGAATCCCTCTGACTGTCGTCATAGTTTCTGCTACTAGCTCATTGCCTGAGGCTGACCAAGACTCAATTTCCGTAGTGTATTTTAGCTGAGGATAATTTTTCCACATCTGGGCTAGAGCTTTGCTCACCGCATCTGTGGTTAAGCCATCTGAATTCTTAAAGTCCTGGCTATAGTAACCAATCACGCCATCAAGATCTTGATTGTTAGCAGCCTTTTCAATCCCAGCAATAATTGTCGTTAATTCAGCGGGTGCAGTTGCTGCGTTTTCTGCTTGAGCGATATTGGTCATCCCACCAATGATTCCCAGGTTTAGTAATAAGACTGTGGCTAGTTTTTTCATGGGTTATTTACTGTCCAAATTATGGTTGATCTTTGAAATTGCCAATTTAATCCAGAGAGACGGCAGTTTTTAATGGCTAAAGCCCATGTCGTACATCTCTTTCAATCCTTGAACAATTATTCTTTACACAAACTTTAATCCAATTCCTAGAAAAAGGGTTCACAATGGAAGAGTACAAAAAGTAAAAAACTCGAAAAGGTTTTTATCTCTAATATATTTTTTGACAACTACAAAATTAATACGAAATTAAAATCTCGACCTCTAAAACTAACTGCTCTGACCAGGAGTTGTTGCTAGTCAATCTGAGATTACACCTTATTTTTTTCTATCTCCCCATACATGAATGAAAGCTATTGTAGCAAACGTCCTCTTAGGCGGTATTTTCGGCTGTCTCAGCTGTGCTAATTCCGCTCAAGGAACTCCTGTTAAACAAAAATCGACCTCAGAAAAGCAACCAGAAAAACAGATAGTGTCCCTTCAGCTATCAGCTAAATCTAGCGTACCCGCAATCCCTCAAGTATTTAACGTGATTGATAATGTTTTAAATATTAAAGAATATCGACAATGGCTAGAACACGCTACCTCTTCGAGGGTTAATCTTCCACTTCAGACTAATTATTTTTTCCCTCGAATAGCTCCTGAAACTGATTGTGTGCTGAATTTTTGCGACCATCCCCCAGGGCAAAAAATCCAGCAATTATTATCCGCTCCACAACAGGCTTATGTCCATAGAACTAATGAGGCTGCATTAGCCGTAGGCTTTCAAAAAACTTTTTGGCCCAGCAAAAATCAACATCAATATTGGGGCATTACTACCGTTGAACATTGGGGTGAACCCTTGGGAAATGGCAATGATCAGCAGATCAGACCAGCTCAACTAAATTATATTAACTCGTCTCCGACATTAGCTGTCGGTAGCTCAAGTCTCACCTTTTCAGGCGGTGGCAACTACAACTTAGCCAAGCCAGCCGTCCTTGATCAGGGTTTTAATGCGGTGCAGAAATTTGAGGATTTTCGTGGTGGAATTACCTATCATCATGGCATCGCCAAGCAGTTAACGATGGGAGTTGGTTTTGTTTATGAAGATGCTTGGGTTGGTTTCACCCAGCTAACCTATGACAGCGATATTTTACCCATCAAGACTACTGTTTCTTTATTAGCTAAAGAATCAGGAACTGATTTCCAAACTCACATCCGTTTTCAACCTGCGCCCAACTTTGTCGCCAATTATTACGGTGATGCCCAAAAGCAAAGGTTTGATGCGAATTGGGGAATATATCCTGGCTTAACGTTAATTGCGAGGGGAAACAGTAAAGCAAAATCCTACAGCGCAGGCATCAATATAGCAGTACATAACGATTTTCTCTCTCTCTCTGCCACGGCAGCTTTAGATCATGAGCAAAACTTACAGTGGCAACTAAATTCTCAGATTGGCCCGTTAAGATTTTTCCACAACAGTAATCAATATCAAAGCAATTCAGAACTGAGTAGTCAATTGCTTAATTCAGACGATTTGCGTGTTCAATGCTCTGCTTTTGTGAGGTATCAGACTTTTGCAGGGAAAAAAGAGCAGCAAGAATTTATGGTTTGGGGGGCAAGTATCCATTCCCAGACTCAAGTTGGTCAAAATCAGCATCAATGGAGCCTTGATTTAGGCTATGGCAATAGTTCTCGGGGTAATGGGTGGGTTGCCAATGCTTCCGTCGCGCTTCAGCCTGACTTATTTTTGAGATTGGGCTATCAAGAAATTTCTCCCCTGTCTGACGAAACTAAGATCAAGCTCCAATTGAGTTCAAATTAACCGTTAATATTTTTACGTAGTATTTTATGTATGTTATATGCAACATACTGTGGTGTTTTTTGATAGATTGTGCGATCGGATAAATAAGATTACTATTTATTAAGGTTTACAAATAAAAATTTAGAGGAAATAAGATTTATGCCTTACATAGAAGAAGAAGGTGGGATATTAAATAATTTTGCTAAAGAGCCTAAAATGTATACGGCAGAAGAGCCTGACTTGTCTGAAAAACGCAACTATGCTATTTTTGGCGTTCTAGCATTTTTGCTTGTAGCTGGTATAGTAGCAGTTGCTGTATATGCTTCAGGTGTAAGTTAAGATTTAAAACATTTTATTTAAAGTTTGTTGAAAGGAAGGCGATAAATAATGCCCCATGTACAAATCAATCAACCTGGGGTATTTTCATTTACCGAAATTATAAAAAACACGAATATCAAAAAAAGTTGATTCACAGAGGTAGTTAAACAAGAATGTTTAAAATGTTTAAGTCATTTTGCGCTGGATTATTAATTGTTTTAAGTTTAGTAATCACCAGTTGTTCAGCGGGGGTCACTGGATTACAAAGCTATGTCAATACTAGCAAGGGTTACGAGTTTCTCTACCCTAATGGTTGGATACCTATTAACCTAGGAACTTCTGCCAGAAAAACTGTCGATGTGGTGTTTCGTGATTTGGTAGAAAGAACTGAGAACCTCAGTGTGATCATCAATGACGTTCCTGATGGTAAAACTCTTGAAGATTTGGGCAGCCCTTCAGAAGTTGGCTATCGCCTACTCAAAGTTATTAATAGTACTCCTGAAGATGAACGAGACGCTGAGTTTATTCGTGCTGAAGCCAGAGAAAATAAAGACAAGAAATACTATCTATTAGAGTATGAAGAGGATTTGCCAGAACAGGGAGCAAGACATAATATTGCTAGTGTAGCGGTGAGTAGAGGCAAAATTTTCACTTTTAATCTATCAACCCCCGAAAAACGCTGGAATACAGTCAAGGATAGTTTTGAGATTGCAGTTAAATCCTTTACCGTGCGTTAATAAGGTGAGTTCGATGAGTCCCAAATCGAATAACTTAGACTGCCTATGAGTGTCAATAATACATCTCCGCGTTTTGTTTTAGCTTCTGCTTCCCCTGCTCGTCTAAAGTTGCTGCGGATGGTGGGAATTGAGCCAATTGTTTGCCAGAGCGATTTTGACGAAGATCAGATTCAGATCGAGGAAGCAGCAGAATTAGTGACAACTTTAGCTCGATGTAAGGCAGAAACCGTGGCACCGAAATTTACACAAGCTAAAGGTACGTTGGTTTTGGGTTGTGATTCCGTACTGACAATAAACGATCGCATTTATGGCAAGCCAGAATCACCCCAGATCGCGATCGCTCGTTGGCGAGGCATGCGCGGTAAAATGGGCAAAATATATACAGGTCATGCTTTAATTGACCTGGAACAGCAACGGCAAATTGTTCGCTGTGGTGTTACTCAGGTTTATTTCGCTAATCTTAGCGATCGCACTATCGAAGCCTATATTGCTACGGGAGAACCCCTCAACTGTGCTGGCAGCTTTGCCTTAGAAGGGAAGGGGGGTATGTTTGTCGAGAAGATCGAAGGCTGTCACAGTAATGTGATTGGTTTAAGTCTCCCTTTGCTCTATCAAATGATGGAAAGCTTGGGCTACAATGTGACAAATTTCTGGAATTAAAACAAATAATCTTTGAGGGAAACTCCCAGACGGATAACAGCCAAACCTTTGGCGCAAGAAATCTTTCAGGCTTTAACTATTGCCCTGAGTGAAACGGCAGAAATTGAAGTCACAACCTATGTTGATAGCTGGGATTTAGATCACCTAGAGCGATCAGCATCCACCAGTCGGTTTCATACACAAATCGATCTCCTCAACAAAACGGTGGAACATGAAATTGATCTTAAATTGATTGACAATCCTGCCTATGGCGAATTACAACGATGGCATATTGAGCAAGTACGCCAAAGACAAGACTCTTTAATTAAGAATCTGGCTAGCTTAGAACAGATGCGTCAGATTGTTCTAAATCAAGATTGCACCTAAATTCTGGGTAGTTATGGCTTGTTGCTCGATGGGATATGACAGATATGACCTCTTGAAGATTAAAACTGATGACATCTAGCGAAGATTTTAAACAAGCAATTAGATCAGGCAATATTAGCGAAGCGTTCCTCGTCGCCATGAGTAACGCGCCAGAGTTAAACATCACCACGACAATAGTTACCGCTGATGGTCAGAAGATAGATACAGAGGATGGTCAGATGGATAACTATCTCCATACTCATATCAGTTTAATTGAAGGAAAAGTTGAAAATGAGATTGGAGAAAAGCTAACAGGCGATCGCTATTCTGAAATTAAACAATTCCACATCCAACAGGTGACTCAAGGACACCAAACAATTCAGCACAATCTAATTAGTTTACAAAAGATGTTTCAGCTAATGTCATCTTTTCAGCAACAACAAGGGACAAACCATTCAAGTTGGGTAGACGTTGCAGCCAATGCCGCCCAGGGTTCTTTGCCAACTCAAGCACCTAAGAGCAAGCTTTATGGCAATCTACCTAACGCTTTGGAAGCCAGTAAAATGGCGCACCAGAACAGAGTAAATAACGCCACAAATAACGCCATAACAGAGGTCAACGAGAATAATCCTGAACCGCAATTACCTTCTTTTGATGCGGAAGATGAGCAGATGGTTAATGATTTACTATCCTTAGCGGATCTCGACAATGCTCCAGAATCAGCAGCAGATGCCACAGAACATCCGACTCAGCCAGACTGGAGTGAGTGGCTAGACGATGAACCTGATGTCAAAACTGGGGTATTTGACTTAAAATCACTCAATATCAAAGAAGCTAAGGACAATTGGCATAATTGGGAAGAACAAAACAAAGCAATTGACACCGAAAATCCACAGTAGGTTTGTTGTTAGTTTTTTACTGTTCATCAAATGAATCAAAATCTGCTAGAAAATATTACTACGGTGGAAATCAGCACTGTGATTGTGGATGAGATTGAAGACGAGATCTTTATTCCTTGGGAAGTTTACCAGGCTATTTATGATCTGTCTCGCTCTTATCTGGAACAATCAGCCATTGACCTATCTTTGTGGAATCGCTACTTACAGCTACGCCGACAATTAGAATTGGCTTATTGTCTATTGTTGGTGGATGCTAGTTCATCCCAATATAATCGCCTGTTGGTAGCCGAAGTCAAACGGGATCTTCCCATGCTCAGTCAGCAAAACGTTGATTGGGAGAAGATTCCCACTAGATTACCAGAGCCAATTGACCGTAGTCGTAATTCTATGTCGAGGGTCAATAAACTGTTAAAAGAAAGTCAGTTTCTTAATGTTCTACAGCAGTTAAACAAACGAAAAATTGCCTTAGATCGGCGCGATCGCATTTTGCGACATTCCCCTTATCAGCAAAATATTACCGATACGACCTATGCCCAGACATCTTTGCAGCTCAACGGTAAAATTGTGAACCGCTATTCCCAGGCAATTTTAGGACGCAGCGATCGCAATTTATTGCTACAACTTCACGAACAGTCCACCGCCACAGGGGAACAACAGTGGCGGGGATTGGTTAAGTTTATACTTTCTTTGGTAGCACATCAGTGATGCCCAATCCCCATGGTCAAGCGATCTTTAAATTTGGAGCAACAAAACTCCCAACTCCAAACTCTGAGACAGTTGCGTTGCGGGAGTTACTGGCGTTGAGAAAACTGTCGAACCCGCAGGGCAAACTCCGAACTCCGAACTCCGAACTCCGAACTCTAAACTCCTGTATCCAGATTAAATCAACGAAAATCAGTCATACCGTAACTATTCCTCATCAGATTTGTTTTCGTCTGGATGCTCAACTGCTGGAGCAAATCAGCCAGCTTCAAGTCCAACAGGCTAAATTAGCTTTATCTGCGACTAATTTAGCTAATCTACGGCATTACGCCCTGTTAAACCTTTCTCCCCAACAGCAGTCTCCTTTTACCCAATCTTGTTTATCTTTTGCCACCGAATATTCCTGGGAAAAAAATCAAGCGTCCGCTAGCTTATTTCGGAGTGTAATCAACTTAGAAGGCAAAATATCCCAGCAAATTAAACAAGAACTTTCCCATAACCCCTCCCTTCTGAGGGAGATCTCCCAGGCACATTACTGGCTGGTGGCAGAAATTCTGGCTCAACTACCTCTCACCTCGAAAGCTTGGTATTCCTGGCTGTTAGCCAGTGGTTTTGCGATCGCCATGATCATCATTAATCTCTTAATTTGGTATTTACCTTCTTTGAACTATCTACTAAAGCTAATAATTTGCTTGAGTATCTTTTTCCTCTTAACATCAGTTACTAAAACACTCATCACGCAGCAGCTTAAATCTTGGATTATCTATCATTTGCTTCAGGGAATACTAGCCAAAAGCACTATGAGACGCAAGTTAGGTTTGAACTTCCTCAGTTTTTTGCTGAGAACTTGAAGGGCTAAAAACTTTTTGATCGTACTTACCGAAGGATAAATATCTGGTTTTCCCCATTGGAGCTTCTAGCAAGATCTGTCAAACTATAAAAAGTTAATCAAGGATGCAAATAACAACAGATGAACTTTTCTCTTTCTTCCCTGTACGATTGGTATCGCAACGCAATTCGCCATCCAAAATATCGTTGGTGGGTGATGCTAGGGACAATAATCTATCTTGTTAGTCCGATTGATATTGCACCAGATTTTATTCCGATTATAGGTCAGATAGATGATGTCGTATTGGCAGGCTTATTCTTTACTGAGATATCACAAATATTGATTACTAGACTGCAAACTCGCCAAGGTGATAAAAACGCTACGACAGATGTTAAAACGGATACCAACATGGGCAGTCCTGGTAGCGAAACCGTCGATATTAATGCAGAAACTGTAGCTACCAACTAGAAGCCATCGGTTGGCGTAGCAAATAATCAGCTAAAATACGTAATCTAGTTGTTTTTTCTGGATTGCGTATTTTTTTGGCTTTTATTCTCTCTTTGTGGCAGGGGCGACAAGCCAGCTGAAATATAAGTAGAGTGAGAAATTATGATAACAGTCTCTCATGTTTAGAGAGGCTGTTATCACAATGGTTCGGACAATTTTGGAAAGCCAGGAAAAAAGCTATCCATTTCGATCAAGGTAAAAGTGCTGAACAATTACCTAAAATGGACAGCATCAAAACAATTATACAAAGCCTACTGGTTTCAGTGGACGAGGAGAGCAAACCCCAACAGAAATTTCTCTTGACCTTATTCTCGACTTTACTAATATGACACCAGGCATCCTGACTCGCTAAATTTTTTTGCAACCGATTTTAACTCGTTCGAGGGGCGTTTTGAGGCAGATTTTGAATGGGGTTATCTTTTAGGACAAGCTTCGTGAGATTGGTGAGTTGGGCGATCGCCTCTGGAAACACGACGATTTGGTTATAAGAGAGGTCGATCTCTGCGAGATTGGTAAGTTGGGCGATCGCTTCTGGCACAATTGCGATTTGGTTGCCACCGAGACTAAGCCCTGTGAGATTGGTGAGTTGGGTGATCGCTTCTGGAAACACGGCGATTTGGTTGCTATTAAGGTTGAGATATGTGAGATTGGTGAGTTGGGCGATCTCGTCTGGCACAACAGCGATTTGGTTGGCATAGAGGATAAGCTCTTTAAGATTGGTAAGTTGGGCGATCTTCGCTGGAATCTCGGTGATTTGGTTTTCAAAGAGGCGAAGCGTTGTGAGATTGGTAAGTTGGGCGATCGCTTCTGGAAACACGGCGATGTTGTTGTCGGAGAGGGAAAGGGATGTGAGATTGGTGAGTCGTGCGATCCCGTCAGACACAATTTCGATGTCGCAACTATCGGCGCGAAGTGTGGTGAGGTTAGTGAGTTGGGCGATCGCTTCTGGAACTACTTTGATGGGGTTAAAAGATAGCTCAAGCCATTCCAACTGGGTCAACTGCCCAATCTCTGGTGGAATTTCCGTGAGTTCTTTTCCCATTAGGTCAAGGGCTGTCCATTTTTCGGTGTAGGCGCGATCAATTAGAGCAAGGATGGGAGGAGGAGTCATAAGAATTGATAAAGATAGTTCTATTTTGGTAAAGAGATTTGAGAATTAGGAGGTATACTCAATGTCTATCTGTCTAGTGCGGCAGCTAAGGCATCGGCAAGTTCAACGTTACTTTTCTGTCCTCAGAAGTCGGGATCGTCACCGAAGATGAATTCTGCGCCCAGTTAATAAAGTGCTTTCCACGAATACTATAATCTGGAACCTCCGTACCTAATTTATACCGATATTGAATTTGCCAAACTTCGCGCTCAGTAGCAGACTCCACCACTGACAGCTTGAGGTAGCGATCTCGTCCATGAAACCAAGTGCCTCTACTCATGTTGGAGGCATTGGCTGTAAACCGACCATCGGGAGACTTTTGAAATTCACCTGTGCCAGATGAGCTGAACCAAAGACTAGCAGCGATCAGGATAACGCCACCGACTACTCCCCCTGTTGCAACCCAAAAAAACTTTCGCATTCACACCTCCCCAGTCATCGAATAATCAATCATTGAATTCGCCAACCGTATCAGTAGACTAATTATGTTTATTTTGTTTATTTAGTTGAGCAATATATATCGCTAACCCTGCTTCTTGTCCCAGCTTTTTCAAAGCAAATTTTTCTTCCAAAGAATAACCGCGACCATTAGTACGTTGTCCCAAAGCCAAAACTCCCAAGAGTTCGGGTTTTGTTTTGCGGGGAAGACTTAAAGGAATCAAAATCGAAAAAATTGGATCCAACAAATGCTCTACTACTTCAGAACGTTGTAAATGCTCAAGATAATCTTCGT
>JBEANW010000130.1:0-5282 GCA_041165225.1 Cyanobacteriota bacterium
TGCAACATCTCGCTACGAAATTTCAAAGGGGTTTGGTGCTGCTTAAAGGGGTTGTCTGATGCCCAAACAACAATGCGATCGTAATGCTGGGATAGCCACTGGAGAATGGTTTGATGTCCTATGGTTGGCGGATCGGCACTAGTACCAAACAAAGCAATGGTTTTCATTAGTGGCTAGTTATAATGGCTGGTTACGAAATTGGGTTTCGCTACTGACTGAGTTAAAGCCAACAATGCAGGAGAAATATTCACAGGAAAGGTATCAGGATGATCTATCTGGCGAATCTTTGCCTTCAGGCTGGCTACAGAAATAGCGGTGCGTTGGCGAATTTGTTCTAAGGTTGCTGCTACCTGTTGTCTTTGACCATTCTGCATAACTAGCTGCAATAAGGCTTGTTCATTGTCTTGCACCAGCTCCTCTTTTAATCCCAAGCGATCTGAGCGCACTTGACCATTGACTACAGTACGGAAAATTTGTTTCCCGCCAGGATAGGTCAACTTATTGCTCGATTCTTTCATCGTCGGAATGTTATCTATTTCTACCAGCTTATATACTCCGTTGACTGGTACTCCTGTGACTAATTTGGTTCCTATACCATAGCCGTCTAGCACTGCACCCTGTTGTTTTAGTTTGGTAATTTCCCATTCATCTAAATCGCCACTGGCAAATATTTTAGTTTCAGGTAAATGAGTATGTATCTCTTGAGATAATTTTACTAAATCCCCTGAATCAATTCTGACTCCTGTCACTTTTGTTTTTCCCGCTGCTATCTGCTCTTGTAATCTTTTGGCTGCTGCTACGGTGTCATAGGTATCAATTAACAGTGGTGCTTGGGGAAAGTAAGTTTGAAAGGCTTTAAAGGCTTCGTCTTCACTTCCTGACAAGGCATTGATTGCCATGACTAAAGCATGAGCCATTGTTCCCCTGGGTTTTTCTCCAAGTTTTAAGGCGGCTAATACATTAGATGTGCCGTCAAAGCCTGCAGCTAAGGCTGCCCTAGCTGCCCATACTGCTCCTTGGGGACTAAATGCCCTTCTAGTACCAAATTCGAGGATATCTACCGCTGCTCCCGCAACATCACGAATTCTCGCTGCTTTGGTGGCGATTAATGTCTGGTAGTTAATTGTATTGAGTAAATATGTTTCGACTAACTGTGCTTGCCATAGGGGTGCTTCAATTCTCAAGATCGGCTCATTGGCGAATACTGCCGTACCCTCTGGCACAGCCCAAACATCCCCTGTAAACCCTCCTGATGCTAACAATTGCCAGAATTCTTGGGGTGCATGATTAAAGATTCCTGTCTCTTGCAAGGCTTTTATTTGTTCCCCATTAAAACTCAACTGCTCTAAATATTCCAGAACTTGAGCTAGCCCCATCGCAATTAGATAACCAAAGTTTTCAGGCAAACGCCGCGCAAACAGTTCAAAACTCGCTTTTTTGGTAGCAATTCCTTCTCCTGCATAGCATGTAGCCATCGTCAGTTGATATAAATCTGTTAATAAAGAGTAGTCCTGGGGATTTACATTAAGCCCCTCTTTTGCTATACTTACTTTCATAATTGGAATTTAAAGTATTTTTGGTAATTATTACTATAAATATAACTACGCCGAATAGCTTTTTGTCAATAAATTCATTTTCCCTCTTGGAAAGCTAATCCTTTACAGTAACTAAACTTAGTTCAAACTTAATTCAAAATCAGCATCCCGATGCCCACGATGAAAAAGATGATACTGAGGAAAATCACAAAATAGCGCAGGACGTAGATTTGATTCTCTAACTTCTTGAGAGCCTGTTTGTTGCTGGCAAAGAGGGTATTAATATACCTTTGCTGTTCTAGATTGCGGTGGTCAATCTGCATCTCTATTTTGTACATATCAGGTGCGGAACGATTCATCTGATCTCCTGCTGCTTCGATTCCAGTTTGTAATTGTTTGCTCACCTGAGATTGGAAATTGCCTAATCCTTGACGAAAATCTTGTTTGAGATTGCCGATCTGAAGCTCTAATTCTTGATACATCTCCTTTCTGTCTAGATCATTTTGAGCTACGATTTTCTGTTCTAATTCCAAAAGCGATCGCTCATAATTATTCTGGAGATTGAGCAAATTCTCCGCAGACTCTTCCTGCTCTTGAATAAAATGAGATAGGAGCTTTTCAAACAATCCTGGCCCTAGCTGGAAATAACCCCGCTGGACAGCACGAATAGTATCGCCAATTTCCTGAGCCGAGGTGTTTTTGAGCAGATAACCCCTCGCACCTGCTTCGACTGCGGAGTTAATCTCATCCTCCCCATCGTGACTGCTGAGGATAATTGCTTTAGTGTCAACAAATCGTTGGCTAAGTATTTTAGTCAACGTTAGACCGTTCATTTCTGGCATTTCTAGATCGACAAGGGCAATATCAACCTTGCTTTGTTCCAAATACTTAATTGCTTCTACACCACTAGTAGCTTTCCCCACCACGTCAAAATCTGCTTCGGTTTCCAGAATTGTTTGTAATGCTTGTCTGGTGAAGTTTTGGTCGTCTACTATTAGTATTTTAATCACGAATATCTCCTAATATTCAACAACATATGAATATAGATAAATAGCAATACATAATATTTTAATTTTTAATGGCAATTGAGTAAAAATACAAGCTTATTTTTCAATAAACTCTGAATTCAAACTAGTTACAGTCATATATCTAGGTTGGGTTCCCTAATACGGCTTTAAGGTTCTATCTCAAATTAACAAGAGAACATCATCATAACTGTAAGAGGTTTTAAGGCTTCCGTCGAGTCGATGAGCATAAAGTTAGGGACTCAAAAGCTGTTAACCATCTATTAACAATAGTCTAAGGGGAAAGGGTGAAGGGGGAAAGAATAGATATTTGATCGATCTTTGACAAATGCTGGAGAGCTTGTATTCAAGCAAACTCAACAGAACGGAAAATCACCCGATTGCGACCTTTAAACTTGGCATCATACAATGCACTATCAGCAGCGGAGATCAATTGATGGGGCGAGGTGCGAGTATCAGGAATAATGCTGGATACACCGATGCTCAGAGTTACGATGTCGCTAATTTTGGAAGCGATATGAGATAATTTTAGTTCTAAAATCTGTTGATGAATTTCCTCTGCCACCTTAATTGCTCCCTGTCCATCGGTATGGGGTAAAATGACGGCAAACTCTTCTCCACCATAGCGAAATGCGATGTCAGCAGGACGCTTAACAGCTCGTTCGATACCTTTTGCCACCTCGTATAGACAGCTATCCCCTGCTTGATGTCCATAGGTGTCGTTATACACTTTAAAATAATCAACATCACACAAAAGGAGGGACAAATGTTCCTTCTCACGAGCGCATCGTGACCATTCTTGAGTAATATATTCGTCAAATCGACGACGATTGGCGATCTGGGTCAGGCTATCGATGTTTGCTTGATAAGTGAGACGTAAATTGGCTTTTTTAAGGGTAGTTTCAATTTGTTTGCGATCGCTAATATCACGAAAAGTCATGGCAAAACCATCCCCTAGCTTAACCGCGACGATGTGAAACCAAGTTTTGAGGGAGAAGGAATTATAGTAATGTTCTTGTTCTAATACGGTGCAGGTTTCCACCACCTGTACAAAGAGGTCAAATAGACCCTCAAATAAGTGATCAGGAGAACCTTCCACAAACAGCCTTTTGCCTTGAAGGGTATCAATCGTCCCCCCAACAGTCATAGCTGCGACAGGATTAGCAATTAACCAGCGAAAATCGACAATTCTGCCTTGGCGATCGCGAATTGCTTCAAAAGCGGCAACTCCATCGAGGGAACTATCTAAAACTCCTGTAAGTAAAGCACGGGATTTATTTAACTCTTGTTCAACAATTTTTCGCTCTGCTATTTGTTCCTTCAGGATTTGCTGGAATTTTTGCTGCTGTTGGATGCTTGATAGTTGAGCTTTAACTCGCAAAACTACTTCTTCGACAAAGAATGGTTTAGTAATGTAGTCTACTCCACCAACTTTAAAGGCCTCAATTTTATCAAATTCTGAATCTAAGCCACTGAGAAAAATGATCGGGATATGTTTGGTGTGATTTTCTGATTTTAAGTAACGACAAACCTCATAACCATCCATCTGGGGAATCATAATATCCAGCAAGATGAGATCGGGATTTTCCTGTCTCACCATCGATAAAGCCATCTTGCCATCGGAGGCAGAGATCACGCTATAACCTTGTTCCCTTAGTAGGGATGACAGAAGCCTAACGTTTTCGGGCAAGTCATCGACGATCAATATTTGTTCTTGTAGTTTCTCGTTGTACTTATTCATGTACCACTAATTGGTAATGAGCAATGGTTAAATTGGGTATCTTTTGAACTTTCAACTATTGCTCTGGCTTGAAAATTTAACGAAGGTTTAACCAAGAAAAAATCAAACAATAAAAGTGGTTGTACAACATGAGGGAGCAACCTATTGCTGAACTATAAGTCTGTTATATCATCTATTTTTTGAGACGCAAACAATGATGATCACAGTCTAATTATTTTCATGAAAAATGATGTTATTTTTCCGTATATTCCCTGATGGAAACTATTAGTTTTTGGCATCAAACTGACAATACCACGGAGAATAACTTGAGTTATTTTGAGATCAAAATCCAGGTCAAATGTAACTATTTGGACAACTGCTTCAATGTTTCAAGACCAAACCACCCACTAAAACGAGTCTAAACAATGAAGTGAGATTAGACTCGCTATAGCTGTATTTATGGATTTTAATTTATAAGGATTGACGTGAGGCTAGTTTTTCAGCGATCGCCTGAGTTTCCTGTAACATTTGGTGTCGGCTATTATTCATTGTGGTGTTAGTAAGACTGGGAACTAGGTTGCGAGCCTGTAAAGCCATATGTAGCTGTAGTTGAGCCACATATTCGCTGATATCTTCCCGCCATAATTCTGGTGCTGTAGGTTGAACGTCCAAGATGCCTTGACTCCTGCTGTTTAATAATTAGGGTTAAACTCCTGTCCAAAATTAACATGACGGCGGGACACTTTATTAGCTTGGGGAAGATTTAATATAATTTGCAATATTTTTTGTCAGAAAAATTTACCAAATTTTACTGTTTTGCCATTGACAAATAGTTATTTAAAGTGATTAAAAATAGTTTGTCTCGGTTTGATTAATTAACAAAACCGAAAAATAAGATAAATCTAGCTGTGGATAGTTGCGGAGATCTTTATAGATCTTCTGTTCGGGGCAAGTAGCCTTTTCGACGATCGCACTAGATGCCAGTAAATTTCTTTGCTCTAG
>JBEANW010000131.1:0-6107 GCA_041165225.1 Cyanobacteriota bacterium
AACCTTCGGATCTCCCTGCCCAAACTCAGATTAACTTCAGGTACACTTGCGCGATCGCATATTTAAAAGAACAGTATTGCGATCGCATTTCCTAATGAGCAGTACGCGATCACTTTTGACAGGTTTGTTGTAAACGTCATCCGTAAGAAATACTAAATCGCCATCAGTAATGGATTAAATGCAAGTTTCAGTATTATTTGTTCAACTGCTTATAAAAGCGGATATGATCGCTCGTCCTCGAACTTAAATTACTTTTCAGGAGTAACTGCCAAATACTAATTTGACTTTTGGGTTAAGACAAGTGAAAGACTGAAATGATCTTAGAATCTTCGTGAACCAACTAATTTGATATGGTCATCGCTAATTTTAAAAAACTACAATAGTAATCGTCACGATCATAATTCATCGTGAAAATCCTATATTGGTAATTAGCGATGATTAGCAAATCGATTTTTAAGCAGCAGAATTATTTACAGATTATTCTGGTACTGTGTATTTGGCTATTGGGTAATATCTGGACGTATCAATGGTTGATTGAATCGTTACAAGATACTAATGATTTAAATTTAATTTTATTCAGTATTGGTTTTGTTGCCTTACTAACTCAGCTAACCCGCGCTAATTTCTTTAAGTCAGAATCATTCCAGCTTCAATTTAGTCTCTATCCCTTCCTGCTCATGATAGGAGGGGAGATGGGGGCAATTATTCTAAAATGGTCTCTCAATATTCCTCAGCTAACCTTATTGTGTTTTATTCTGGGGAGCTATGGTTTAATCGGTTTATTTATTTCTGCTGCTACTTGGTATCGAGGTTTAAGTCTTGCCACCATCACCGCTTGCGTCCTTCCTTTCTTGGTGGCTTTTAATAGTGGTTTAGGCTTTCCTGTAAGGGTGATTACTGCCCACGCAGTCGCTCAAGCCCTGTCAGAATTTCAGCTGAGTGCAGTTTCTTCCCATGACATTATTGTGATGGAAAACGGGATTGCCCAGGTGGATTTGCCCTGTAGCGGCATGAAAAGTCTCTGGACAGGAACGGTATTTTTATTAGGCGCTACTTGGTTAGAAAGTCGTCAGTTAGGTTTTCGTTGGTTGCTAGTGGCGATCTCCAATATATTATTTTTAATCGCTGCCAATATTATTCGCGTATTAATCTTAGTCATCACCATCGAAGTTTTAGAGCAAAAGCAAATTGCTGATGTGATCCATCTGCCTTTAGGTATTGTGGGGTTTATTTTTGCCAGTGGTTTAACTTGGGCTTTATTACAAAAAGTTCCTCGGAATTCGCCAAATTTATCAATTATTGCCGATATTTCCGAGCAAAAATCCACTAATCAACCTAATCATCGTTTTAATTATCAAAGATTGTTATCGATAGTCATAATTTTAGGGGTTCTGGGACAGTTCAAGCCATTGACAGAGCATATTTCCTTAAAATCTCTTGATTTATCCTCAGAAATAATCACAGCAACACTGCCTTTAACCGCTGCTGAGACTGATTTTTTCGCCAGCCCAGCTAATCCTTTGGTACAGAAATTAAGTTTTCAAAGCGATCGCCTTACAGGTTCAATGTTAATGGTCGCTAGCGATACTTGGCAGTCTCACCATCCACCAGAATTATGCTTTTTAGGGAATGGCTTCAAGGTAGACTCGATGAGTTCAATTGTACTAAATGATTCCATTCATGCCCGATGGCTGTCACTGCAAAATGGCAAACTGTCCGCAGTTTATTGGTTTCAAGGGGATGAGATAACTACCGATGATTTTGTGGCGCGTATTTGGGATCATATTTCCCACCGCAATAAGACTTGGGTATTAGTGTCAGTGCTGTTTGATGAAGCAGAAAGCCCTGACAGCACTGAGATTAAAAACTTGAGCAATAGTATTTACCAGACTATCAATCAGAACTACTTTCACAGCTAGCGATCGCTTTATACCTATAACTTATTGCTTTTTCAGGTAAATCAATGGAAAACCTAAAATTATTCCGCAATGTCATTTTTCAAACTATCTTTTGGGGTTGGAACTTAATCTTTCTCAACGTCATTTACTTTGGTATTGCTCCCTGGGTGGGAATTTGGCTAATTATCGCTACTTTTGAGGGAGTTATCCCCCTCGACTTTGCCTTAACTTTACTAGCCTTAATTGCTGTGCCAACAGCCAGTACTTTCTATGGACTAAAATACCTCAGAAATCAGCCCACAGAAATGATGCGCTGGTTTTATGGTGTGGAAGCTCCCTTAGTAACTTGGTGCTTAATACGGTTGTTTTTGATTCGCGAATTAACCTTTGCTAATACCCTAATCTTAGGCACGATGCTAGTATGTATCGCGGCCTTGGCGATCGAGGTTTTGCGGGGTTATCGAGACAATCAAAAGATATTTTCTTGGGTACAGGCGATCGCTCATACCCTGATGTTATTCACTGGAGTATATCTGGGGACAGTCTTGCTATTTTATGCCATCCCCGTTGCTGTTTATGTAATTGAAAGAGCTTACTATCTTGCAGTAGAATTTTTCTCGTTTAATTGGGTTGAGGGATTTTGGTCAAGCTTAACTTACATAGCCGATTTTAGATACTTCCTCTCGTTTTCCATCATGGGATTATGCCTGGTGCTTCTATTCGGCTTCAGTGCGACTCTCTTTGTGGGGATGCCCTTCGCCATTACCAATCTTTATATCAATTCAGGGAGAAAGATCCTTCAAGCTTTTGCCCAGCAACATGGCAACATCAAAACAATTCAAGTCGGTACAGTTGTTGTAGGCACGTGGCTAATGATCTTCAATATCTTTAATCAGCAACCCCAGGTTAAGGCATTTAGTTTATTAGAATCCTCTTTAAATCGACCAGAACTGCTGGCTGAATCTAGCTCAATTCGCCAAGGATTAATCAACGCTAACTTATATCCTTATCGTTATCTCAGCACGAGAGAGGGTAATGACCACATTTATAAGATGTACAACGATCTGCACTTACCTCAGCCCGTTGCTCGTTTCTTCCAGAACAGATATAATCAGCTACTTTCGCCGTTTTTATATCAAGGTTCCCAGGGTGATGTGGAAAAATCTGCCCAGCTTTATGCAAAATTCTTCGATGCCCCGATTCAACAAGCAGAACGTCGGGCAGTACGTCATGCAATTCAGTCTACAGCCATAGTAGATGAAGCAAAAGCGGGCTTGCTTAATATTGACCAGAAGAAAGTTTGGTTAGCGAAACAAGAAGTGAAGATCAATCCTCAAGGAGATTGGGCGGATGTAGAAATCCACGAAGT
This sequence comes from Cyanobacteriota bacterium, assembly GCA_041165225.1. GTDB lineage: Bacteria > Cyanobacteriota > Cyanobacteriia > Cyanobacteriales > Xenococcaceae > Waterburya. The sequence continues at coordinate 3,268 of JBEANW010000131.1, forward strand.
CTATGAAAATCAAACTAATGATGTAGAAGAGATTCTTTACTACTTCTCTCTGCCTGAAAGTGCTGCCATTACAGGCTTGTGGTTAGGAGAAAGCGAAGATTTAGAGCAGCGTTTTGCTTATCAAGTAGCTCCTAGGGGGGCAGCCCAGGAAGTATATAATTCTCAGGTTGAGCGGACTCGCCCCGTAGATCCTGCTTTACTGGAACAAGTAGGCCCTGGACAATATCGCTTGAGAGCCTTTCCCGTTCCACCCAAAAGAACTATTAGCAATAATGGCAGTAATTTGGATACGCCACAAATGCACCTCTGGTTAACTTACAAAGTGATGCAACAAGAACAGGGGTGGGCATTACCCCAGTTAGCGGAAAAACGCAATATCTTTTGGACGTGGCAGACTAAAAGGATTCGTGACGGCAAAATCAAATGGTTGTTTGAGGATGCTTGGCTAGAAGGCTTCGCTGGAAATCCAAATAACTTGGCAAATAACTTAGATCGAAAAACCTATCAACTTAATTTACAGGAAGGGTATAGCGTTGTCGTGAAGCCCTTGAATCAGCAAGATTATGCTTTACCCCAGAACAAAAAATATGCTCTAATTCTGGACACTTCTTATAGTATGGGCGATCGCCAAGCAGAGATCCGTCAATCGATTGACTGGTGGCAAAAGAATTTAACTAGCTTATCTGATAACAAAGTTGATTTATATCTGACAGATGCTGATTCGGCAAAAGCGAAACGTTTTCAAGATTTAAATAGTTTGAATCTAAATCAACTAACTTTTTACGGTTCACTGCAAACTAATGAGATACTCCAACAGTTTCAGACTCTAGGAAATAACCAAGATTATGATGCCATTTTGCTCCTGACAGACGAAGGTAGTTATGAACTAGCCGAAGATCAACCAGCCTTGCCCGAAATGAATGCTCCTTTGTGGATGGTGCATCTGGGAGGTAAATTACCCAAAGCTTATGAAGATAACACCCTCGAAGCAATTCAAAATAGCAATGGTGGTGTGGCGACAGATATTCCCACAGTAATTCAGCGCTTAGGGACAGAAGAAGCTCAGGCTACATTAGCGATCGATGGCTATAGTTGGACTGTGAAAAAATCCGACTCAGATACTAGCCAAAATAGTTTAAATAAAGGGCTGGAACCTTTGATTGCTCGCCAAGTAGTCTCTAATTTGGGTCATAAAGTTAACAATCAGCTATCTTTGGGGGAATTAGATGCCATTCATCAGATAGCAAAGGATCACGGTATCGTTACTTCCTATTCTTCCATGATTGTCTTAGTTAACGACCAGCAACGGGAACAATTAAAAGCTGCGGAGGCAAAAACAGATCGTTTTGAACGAGAAGTGGAAACAGGGGCTGAACAGCTAGAAGCTCCTTTTAATCCCTTTGAAACCCCTCAAGTTTCTGGTGTTCCCGAGCCTGATGTTTGGCTCTTGCTGGGCATAGTTAGCTTCGCCTTGTGCTTAGTGTTTAAACGGCAAAAAATCCAACAAAGGGAGGGGTAGTTCGATGGGGTCGCAAAATTGGATGGTTTAGGTTGGGGAAAGGGAAAAGGTCTACTTCTCGTTTTCGGTAAGTTCTAGGTTTCGATCAAACCCAAATTAGATAATGAGGTTGTACCTATAACCAAGCTTTCTTTAGTGCTTTTCGGCAGTTGCTTGACATAATATTCCAGGCGACTAGCAGCAGATTTCGTGCCAATTTCAGCAGTAAAGACCAACTTTAACGGATGGCGGGTTCTGGTGTATTTAGCCGCTTGAGAACCCCCAGACTGATGAACAGCAAAACGTTTGGCAACATTATTCGAGATGCCTGTATAAAGAGAGCGATCGCCACAGCGAATCATGTAAATAGACCACATTGGAAATTCCCACAAAAAATATCTAGGGACTAGAATAAGGGATTACAAAATATCGACTCCATCTAAAGTTTATGCCCACTACTAACAGTATTGTCTCTGGGTTATTGATTATCTTTGGAGGACTGGGGTTAGTTGCCTGTCAGCCACAGGAGATTCAACCGCCATCAAGCACGATCAACATTAGCAATCCGTCTTCCCCAAGTACGACCACTAAATCAGCAGTTCACCAAGTCTTTCAGTCCATCTCAGCTCAATTAAAGCAGCAAACGAAGATTCCTGTATTACTTCCGACCTTTATTCCTGAATCAGATAATCCGCTTCTGGCTGCCCTGGTAGAAAATATCAATTCTTCAGAATATAAAGTCATGTTGGCTTTTGATCCCCAGTGTAATGGCGGTACGGCCTGCTATTTGGGTAGTGTTAGCGGGAAGCTGGTGGATGGTAATCTAGTACCAGAGGGTACTAAGGTCGCTCTGGCAAATAAGCTCACGGCCTATTTTGTCGATGCTAGCTGTGGCGCTAATTGTTCTGACGCGACTCTTTCCTGGATTGAGGAAGGCAATTTATATCAGGTTGCAATTAAAGGAGGTCAATTAGAAACTTTGCTAGAGATGGCAAACTCGATGATGAAGATTAGTAATAACTAAATCGACAGCAATAGCTCAATGACTTACCTTCAAAACATATTCCCCAGTACCGTTTTCATCGTAGGTATTGACAATCACGTTATAAATTCCGTCTTCTGGAAGAGTTATCTTAAGTTGCGAGTTACTATCGTCTTGGCTAATATCATCATTCTCCCCCACCGTTTTGCCACTACTATCTACTAACGCGACAAAGGTATCAAACTGGTCGCTTTCTAGATTAATCGTAAAGGATTCTCCCTCTTTTCCCTGCATTGGATAAAAGTCGTATAGGCTGCCGTCATCAGCAATCACGCGATCGCCTTTTTCTAATTTACCTTC
>JBEANW010000132.1:0-5466 GCA_041165225.1 Cyanobacteriota bacterium
AAGCTGGGGGGGCAATTGTCCAAGCAGTTCAGGGACAATTATCCGACCTCAATGTCGCTTTTAGTAATTAATGGACTGAGAACATGAATATTGCAGATCACGTCGAGCGGGGACATTTACTGTTCCCCCATAAAGTAGCTCTGATCTTTGAGGAGCGATCTTTTACTTATCAGCAGCTTAATCAGCTAGCAAATAAAGTTACCAACGGATTACGGGCATTGGAAGTTCAGTCAGGCGATCGCGTTGCCCTGTTTCTACCGAACATTCCTGAATTTATTATCTCTTACTTGGGAATTCTTAAACTGGGAGCGATCGCAGTTTCGGTGAACGTCATGTTCAAGAGGGAGGAAGTCACTCATGTACTGAAGGACTGTGGTGCCAAAATTGTGATTACCACGGAGGCACAATACCAGTATGTTGACCCAGCAAATTTACCTGACCTAAAACAGATTTTAATTGCGGAAGGAGAAAGAGAAGGTAAATTGAGTTTAGGGCAGCTAATGGCAAATGCCGACTCAGGGGCGCGGGCAGTGGCGGTGGAGAGTCATACTCCCGCCAGCATTGTCTATACGTCAGGCACCACAGGTTTTGCTAAAGGGGCAACCCTTTCCCACGGCAACGTAATTTCTAATATGTATGCCCACAGTCGTTGTTGTCGGATGAATGCAGACGATAAGTTGCTGCTGTACTTGCCGTTATTCCATTGCTTTGGTCAAAATGCGATTCTCAATGCGGGACTCAATGTCTGTGCCACCATCGTTTTACAACGTCGCTTTGAATTGGAACAGGTACTAAAAAATATCACTGTTCACAAGGTAACCATGTTTTTTGGTGTGCCGACAGTCTTTATCAAGCTGCTTAAAGTCAGTATCTCTCCCAATGTCTTGCAAAGCATTCGCTATTATTTTTCAGCAGCAGCATCGATGCCTGTGACCGTAGTGCAACATTGGCAGAGCAAGTATAACTTAACCATTCACGAAGGTTATGGACTGACGGAAACCTCTCCCTGTGCCTGTTATAACCACGACCTAAAGTATAAATTCGGCTCGGTGGGGATGCCCATTGATAATGTCGAAATGAAGATTGTTGATCCCTATGGTCAGCAATTACCACTAGGGGAATTAGGGGAGATCGCCATTCGTGGTCCCAACGTGATGCTGGGCTACTGGAATCGCCCCCAAGCGACTGCCCAGGCAATTAAACAGGGCTGGTTTCATACAGGGGATTTGGGACGAATCGATGAACAGGGATTTTTCTTTATCGTCGATCGCCTGAAGGACATGATCAATATGTCGGGGTTTAAAGTCTATCCCAACGAAGTAGAACAGGTAATTTATCAACACCCTGCGGTGGCGGAAGTGGCGATCTATGGGGTTCCCGACCCTGAAAAAGGGGAAATCGTCAAGGCGAACATTATTCCTAAAAATGTTGAACAACCAATTACAGCGGTTGAAATCAAAGAATTTTGCTCCCAACGGTTAGCAAACTATAAAATTCCGCGGGAGATTGATTTTGTTGCCGATTTACCCAAAAATCCCACAGGCAAAGTACTTAAGCGAGTTTTACGCCAAGCAGCCACGGTGAACACTGTCTTAGCTTCTAGCTTCTAGCTTCCAGCTCTTAGCTTTATTAACTCATCCCCTACCCGCTTTCCATTGCGTCTTTGCCCTAAAGGATTCCCTAAAGGGTACCGCTTCGCATAAGCTTCGCGTCCGTCTCTGCGTCTCTGCGCGAGTTCTATAACTCTGACTACATATCAATTCATCTCAGGAGCATAAATTAATCATCATGACTGCTAAATCCATTAGCCAAACTGCCAAGAATATTCAATCACCAAATCGGCTAGCGGTAGATACTGCCTATGAGTCTTCGATTTTTACCCCGCAAACCAAACCTAGGGAATCAACGCCATCTCAACCAACGGTGGGAGAGGCGATGGTCAAAATATTACAGGACTTAGGAGTCCGTTATGCCTTTGGGGTTTCTGGGGGAGGCATTGGCCCATTGTGGGCGACTCTGTATCAAAGCGAGATTGAGGTAATGCACTTTCGCCATGAATCTGGGGCGGCTTTTGCAGCTACGGAAGCCTATTTCGCGAGCGATCGCCCAGTTGCCGTCTTTGCTACCACAGGGCCAGGAATTACCAATGTTTTAACTGGTTTGTTAGCTGCCAGGGGAGAAGGGGCAAAGATAATTCTCTTGTCTGCTACCACTCCCGCCGGTAATCGTGGTCGGGGGGCTTGTCAGGAAACCAGTGCTTACACCATGCCTGTAGCTGGTTTGTTTACTTCGGGGACGCTGTTTAACTACGCCACTACCATTGAAACAGGGGCAGAAATTCCCGAAATCTATCGCCGATTAGCTGGGGGTTTAACTCAACCAGGGGGGTTTGTCGCCCATGTTAGCATTCCCACGCCGATCCAAATGGCTCCCTTAAAAGTGTCCTTGCCACGGAAAATGTTTACCCAATCTGTACCTAGTGCCAACCAGGAGGCGATCGCCAAAACTGCGGAGCTATTAGCAGCAGCGCCCTTTGCTATCTGGCTGGGTTTCGGTGCGAGGGGGGCAGCTACAGAAATTCGGGCTTTGGCAAAAAAAACAGGAGCAGCGGTAATGTGTTCTCCCAGGGGGAAAGGCATTTTTCCTGAAAATCACCGTCAGTTTATCGGTGTCACAGGCTTTAGTAGTGATGCTTCGGTGCAGAAATATATGCGACAACAACCGCCCCAACGCATACTTGTGCTGGGGACGCGACTGGGAGAACCAACTTCCTTCTGGGATAACAATATGGTGCCTTTAAGGGGTTTTATTCATGTGGATATCGATCCAGCAGTCCCAGGGGCAGCCTATCCCGCAGTCCCCACTTTTGGCATCATCTCGGAGGTCAAGGTATTCCTCCAAGCACTATTAGAGCAACTCCCCGATTGTCAATGGCAACCCAAATTACTACCTAATCCCGAAACTCCCATTTTTACCCCCAGAGAAAAAGGCTTAGTGCGACCAGAACTGCTAATGCATCAAATTCAACAGCAAATTGTGGTTAAAACAGGTGCCATTGTGATGGCGGAAGCAGGCAATTCTTTTGCTTGGGCTACCAAGTTGCTGCGGTTTGAGGAACCTCATCGCTACCGTATTAGCACAGGGGTTGGGGCGATGGGACATGCCGTGACGGGGGTAGTGGGTGCTGCTTTAAGCCAAAAAGCGATCGCCATTGTGGGAGATGGAGCCATGCTGATGAACAGTGAAGTCAGTACCGCCGTGAGATTTGGCATCCCTGCGGTGTGGATTGTCCTCAATGACGGACGCTACAATATGTGCGCTCAAGGCATGGCACTCCAAGGATTTGAGGGAGTAGATACAACTATCCCGAATACTGACTTTGCCCTCCTCGCCCAGTCTATGGGAGCAGCTTCCCTACGGGTAGAGAAAGAAGTAGATGTGGCAGCAGCGATCGCCCAAGCTATGGAATCCATCGTCCCCTTTGTTCTCGATGTGGTCATTGACCCTGACCAGGCAGCCCCCATTAGTAGTCGTGTGCAGAGCTTGTTAGAGCAAGGAGCAAAAGGTAAACAGTCAACAGTTAACAGCTAAGAATTTATCAACAGGAACTTAAACATGAACTTAAAACCAGCAGGAATAAAAGCGATCGCGGTTACTTTTCCCGAAACTATTCGTACCAATGATTATTATCGTCAGCACAATCCTGAAATGATTGCTCAGGCGGAACAAAAGACTTTGGCACGGGCTTTTTCTGTCGCCTCAGATGAGGCGGAAGAGGCGGAACCAGATATCTGGATTCAAGAAATGAAGCCCTATATGTCTGATCCCTTTAGGGGTGCGGTGGAACGGCGAGTGGTAGCCCCAGAGGATTCGGCACTGGAACTGGAGTATCGAACGGCGATGGATGTTTTGACGGCCGCGCAACTGGGGACGGAAGATATTGATCTGATGTTGGTTACTTCTTTATTTCCCGACCATATCTTGCCTGGTGATGCCTCATTTTTGGCGGGTAAACTGGGTCTGAAGGGGGCAGCCTGGAATGTGGAATCTACCTGTACTAGTGGCTTAGTTTCTCTGCAAACCGCCTGTTCTCTAGTTCAAACAGGGCAGTATCGCAATGTGCTGATCATTGTGTCTACTACCTATTCCCGCTTTACTGATCCCAATGATACCCTGGCGTTTTTATCGGGGGATGGCATTGGAGCCTTTATTGTCGGTTCCCTAGAGGCGGAACAGGGAGTTCTCGGGACGAAAATTATTAATACGGCGGAAACCTGTGGGGCTTTCTATCAAGAATTTACCCCTGAAGCTCCTCATCAGATGTTTATTCGGGCGCGCAAAAGTACGGGCAAAATGTTTGTTGAGACTACCGTCAAGTTTTTACGCAACTGTTGTGAGGGGGCTGCTGTGGAGGCGGGAGTTAGTTTCGACGAGATCGACTTTTTTGTCTTTAATACCCCCACCGCTTGGTATTCGCGGGTATGTACCAGAACTTTAGGGGTCGATCTGGAACGCACCATCAATCTCAATCCTGTCTATGGCAATATCGGCCCAACTTTTCCCTTTGCCAATCTTTATCACGCTGCCCAACTAAGCAAAATTAAGGAAAACGATTTGGTTTTGGTTTACACCATGGGTTCTTCTTCCAATGGTGGTGCTGTCATCATGCGCTGGGGCAAGGTTGCCCTGGGGAACGCCCCTAAACCGCCCCTGAGTTTTGCCCTTGAACAAGAGAAGGTTTTAGCCTCTAGCTTCTAGCTTCTAGCCTCTAGCTAACCCCAATCCCTACTACCCACTACCTACTCCCTACTCCCTACTCCCTAATCCCAAAAAACCATGAACCAACTAAAATATCCCGTTAACCAGCAACCACAAACAATCTCTCCGCCTCCAAATACCTGGCAAGTTCGGGGACTTCGAGGCGCAACGACCGTTAGCCGTAACTCAGTCCCCACCATTACTCAGGCTGTCAATGAATTATTAGATGCTCTGATAGCTGAAAATCAGCTTGTTACTACCGATATTGTCAGTGTTTTCTTTTCGGTTACCTCAGACTTAGATGCCTTATTTCCAGCAGCGATCGCTCGTCAGCGTCCTGGCTGGGAATATATTCCCCTGTTGGATCTCCAACACCTGGATGTCGCTAATGGTTTGGAACGTTGTATTAGAATACTCATCCATCTCAACACCCCCTTACCCCAGCAGGCTTTACGCCCCGTCTATCTCCAGCGAGCGGTGCGCTTGCGTCCAGATTTGGCGATTTCAGGTTGAACAAGTCTTCTAAGAGCTAAGAAAACATTGACCAGCTTACTAAATTTTTCTTGTCCATGCTTACTCAACCAACCAAACCTAACTCCAACAAATCCGTTGCTCGTACCCTGAAAGTTTTGCTCGTTGACGATCAAAAGTCGATCCAGCAGAAGTTACAACAAGTGTTATCCACGGAAACTGATTTACAGATTGTGG
>JBEANW010000133.1:0-6125 GCA_041165225.1 Cyanobacteriota bacterium
AAAATAGCAATAATAACCCCAGCATCCCTACCAAGCTATAAAGACCATAGCGAATGATATAGATCCACCAGGGAGGCGGATTAAAATACTCAATAGTTACTCCCGCAGCCAGTTCAGGAGGGCCGAGGGTAAAACTTTCTCCATGAAACAAAGACAGGGTTTGCAGGCGACGCTTACCGCGATAGATGCCGTTGGTGGATTTTTCGTCCTGAATAATAAACGAACGGGGCTTTTTACGGTTTCTTTTGAGGGTTAAATGAGTCTGACTAACGACAGGGTTGCGGATGCTAATATCACAGCGAGAACTTCTGCCCAGGGTATAGCGATCGCCCACCAACGGATACTTCTGTTGCTTGCCATTAGCTTCTTTAATTCTCAGTTCTGAGGTTTGTGTCCCTGATTTAAAATTGGCAGCATTAAAATTAACCTTGGACTGGATTTTTTGCACTGCTTGAGTAACAGCTTTGCTAATGGGGGATTTGCCATCGTCACCGTTAGATGGAGGTTTGCTAGTCATTGAGTCATCGAGTTATCTCTATAAGAACACCAACATGGTAACTAACATAGTAAGAAATTCCAGCACAGGATGATTTTGCCAGTTAATCTTTTAATCGATCTATATTCTATAGTTTTCCAGTAGTTGTCAGATCTTTAGATAGTCTGGTTAACAGGGTATTACTTCAACATTAGTAGGTCATGAATAGTAACTGGGAACCGTCAAAAATTGAGAACAAGATTGGGATCAATTTTAAATACGATCAAACTCTCCGCCTAGCATTGATTCATCCTTCCTACGCCAAGCTCATTGATGAGCCTGAACTGAACAATCAGCGTTTAGAACTTTTGGGGGAGACAATCCTTAATCTAGTTTTAGTTGACTATATTTACTGGAATTTTTCTCATTTTCAGGTAGGAAAGCAAAAGGCATTGGTTAGTAAATTGACCGAATCAGAAAGACTAACTAATCTTTGGTTTGATTTGCAGCTAGGGGAATTTTATCCATTTTTGGATCTGAAAGAGGAACGTCATCGTTTGCGAGTCAAGGAAAGTAATCCCTTTGAACAGGCTTGTAAAGCTCTAGTTGGTGCCATATTTATTGATCGCGGTTTTTCTCAGACTCGCAATTGGTTGCAAAAGCGCCTGATCGTACCATTACTCAAACGTTATCTGAAGCCAGAATTAGAACATAGTCCCTCGGATAAACAGCTTCAGTTTTTAGGCGATACTCTACTCCAGGCAGTTGCTATTGATCATTTATATAAAAAAGTTCATTTAGTCAGTCCAAATACCTTGAAAGCTTTAGGGCGAAAACTTACCGCCAAAGAAAGCCAAAGCACCTACTTGGAATTATCCGCTGCTGCTTGGACAAAGATGTTTCCCGAAAAAAGCCAACCCAAGTCTTATAAAACTTTGCTGACAGAAATCTATCTTCATTTTGACCAGGCAAATAGTAAATCTGGCTTTCGCCAAACTAGTATTTATTTCGCGCAAAACTGTCTAGATGATGATCAAATTATGACCCAGGCGATCGCTTTACTCCTCAAAGACGGCAAACCACAAAAATGGATCATTCATAAGGTAATGAACTATGCCAACAATCAATACAATGAAGGTCGAGAAAAATACTACAAATTAACTGGTGAATCGATCGCCGATGCTTAGAAGCAATTACTTCTGGTGGCGATAGTCACCACAGCCAATCGCTTGTTCTGTATTGGCTAAAGATGGGTTGACCGTACATTTGAGACGATAGTCTCCTGTGAAAAAGCGACACTTAGTACAGGGGATTTGGTGCATTCTTTTCCCTTGAGCAATGACATCCAGAATGCAGCTAATGAGACTCCAACCACAAAGGCTAACAATAGAAAAGGCTCCAACTACACGAAGTTGAAGCAGTAATGGCTTGAATAGACTAGCAGAATTAAAAGCAAGTTGAAACACAGCTAATTATCAGTGAGAAAGCTTACATTAATAAGCTCTCATTATGACATATATTAAATTATCAAATCTATGTTTCAGGTGCAATCTTACTACTTAGATACGGGTCTTAATAATCTGAAATATTTGCATGATTTGCTGCTTGTTGAAGGTTTTGAGGAGAGCGATCGCTGCCCCTTGAGGATCCGTTGGAATACTCACCGTACCACCTGCGGTAGCACCAAGTGCCACACCTCCTCCAACAGTGCCACCTGCAGTAGCTGCTAGTTGCTGGAGGTTTTTACTAGTAACCAGTTGTTGTACTTGACCAGCGTTTAAATAATCTCCAGCTTGCTTGAGTTCCTTGATGACCACCTGAGCGATGGTGCTATAGGGATACTTTTTATTAGTGATCGCCGTTTGTGCTGTGGAAATTAGATTCTGCCAGTTGGGTTCATTGGGAGCAATTTCCCCTAAGCTTCGACAGCAAAGATGAAGTTTTTGACGACTTTCTGGACTATCAGGTTGTTTGAATACTTGCAGCATTTGCTTGAGTAATTTTGTTATCTGCTGATCGATATTTACTTGACCAGAAGCACCACCTGAGAGTAGCTGCTGGAGGTATTGATCCAAGATGGCAAAATTTGATTCTGACTGCTGTAAAATTTCTACGGCATCAGCATCTTTAAAATCGGCGGAGTTTTCTAAGCGTTCGATTAAATCTTGAAGATGATCGTAGCCGTTCAAAAATAAAGTTTCTAACTTTTGATCCACATCAACGGGATTATCTTTCAAGATTTTGAAAGAATCTTCTAGACGATGGGCAGTTTTTTGAATACTGGTATAGCCCAACATCGCAGCGCCACCTTTGACAGAGTGAGCAGCCCGAAACATCTCGTTAACAGTCTCAGTATCCTGCACAGACGTAGCTAGCTGTAGAATTCCCTGCTCTAGGGTTTGCAGATGTTCTTTCGCTTCTTCTATAAAATATCCGAGAATTCTCTGTTGATTAGCTGTATCCAAAGCCTATATCCCCCGTGTCTTTTAACGCTGTAAAAGTGTATATATAAAGCAACATATAATGACAAGTTTATCCTAGAGTCCATAAATTGGGTAGTTGATTTTCAATATTCAATGAATGACCTTGGCGATTCAAGCAAAATGAGCGGAATCCTGCATTTTTTGCCCCTGCATAGTCTTCCGTTACACTGTCCCCAATATGCCATGCTTGTTGTGGTGCCAAATGATGTTTGCTCAAAGCAAGGTGAAAAATATTGGCATCGGGCTTGGCAAATCCTGCGGTGGAGGAAATGGTAATACTAGTAAAAAACTGGTCTAGATCCAAGAAATTCAGTACTTCGAGCAAGCGACTGTCAAAATTAGAAATAATCCCTAATTCAATACCGCGATCGCTCCATCTGGTCAAGCTATCAATGGTGTCAGGGAATATACACCAGGGTTCTCCTGTGCCAAAGTAATGATATATCTCGCTAAAAAAAGCATTAAAATCGTCAAAGTTTGCTAATAGTCCTAGCTGGGTAAAAGTTACTGAGACTACTTGTTTCCACCAGTCAAATTCCTGTTGCTTGATCTCGAATAATTCCTGACGAGAAAATGCTAATGGAGCAGCGGATTTAAAGCTATGAATAAAAGCCTGTTCTATAGCTTGGGGATCTGCTTTTACACCATATTTATCGGCATATTGCTGATATATTTCTCCCACCGTGTTTTTTAGCTCGAATAAAGTACCCATTGCATCCAGAAAAATTACTTTGGGTAGAGCATCAGCAGTTAATTGATCTAAGATTGACATCATTAGTTTTTAGTCTTTAATTATTGACTCTAAATTCCCGCATCAGCCGAAAAATCGATTAGCCAGCGCACGGTTTGGGGAAAAGCAATCACAATCAGTAAAACTATAAATTGTAAAACCATAAACGGAATTGCACTGCGGTGAATTTCTAAAGTACTAATTTCTTTCGGTGCAACGCTTTGTAAATAAAATAGCGAAAATCCGACGGGAGGAGAAATAAAAGCAGTCTGCAAGTTAATTGCCATCACTACCCCAAACCAAACCATATCAATGCCTAAAGCCTGGGCTGCTGGCACAAATAGAGGCATGGCAATGAAGCAAATTTCAATAAACTCTAAAAATACTCCTAAGAGGAAAATGCCGATATTGCTAACAATTAAAAATCCTAGATAGCCTCCAGGCAAATTAGTTAAAATTTCCGTAATCCAAATTTTGCCCCCCAGTGCGTCGAACACTAAGCTGAATAAAGAAGAACAAAATAAAATCATCACTACCAAAGTCGTAATTACCGCCGTAGAATGGGCTGAATCGCGAATTAATTTGGCAGTAAAACGTCCATTTAAAGCCGCCAATAAACAAGCACCAACCGCCCCGACTGCCCCAGCTTCAGTAGGAGTAGCTAAACCAAAGAAAATACTGCCCAAAACCGCAAAGATCAATATTAGTGGCGGAACCACAGCTTTAATTACTTTTTTGACTAAATCTTTGCCTTGAGGAAGATCTAAGTCAAGGGGTAAAGCTGGAACTTTCTGGGGTTGCCAAATTGCCAAAGCCAAAATATACAGCATGTAAGAAGCAGACAGCATTAAACCAGGAATTAATGCCCCTAAAAACAAATCTCCCACCGAAACACCAATTTGATCACTGAGAATAACTAACACTAAACTCGGCGGGATTAACTGGGCTAAGGTTCCAGAAGCGATGATTACGCCCGCAGCTAATTCTTTGTCATATTTGTAGCGGAGCATTACAGGTAAAGAGATCATGCCCATAACGATTACTGTCGCAGCGACAACTCCTGTGGTTGCTGCCAAAATAGTTCCGACTAAAACTACGGCTAAAGCCAGTCCCCCTCTTAACTTGCCCAATACCAGCCCAATAGTTTCGAGCAATTCTTCGGCTAAACCCGACTTTTCTAGTACTGCCCCCAGAAAAACAAAATAAGGAATCGCCAACAGAGTGAAATTAGACATCGTACCAAACCAGACGTTCGGTAGTGACAATAGTCGATGGATGTCGAAAGCACCGACACTCATGCCAATTAAGCCAAAGATAATGGCAGTACCCGCAAAAGAAAAGGCAACAGGATAACCACTCATCAAAATCAAAAAGAAGCCGAGAAACATTAAAATTGCCAACCATTCAAAGCCCATCTCGTTCTCCTAAGTTGCTAATCATTGAAATTACACATTTAGCAATTCCCTAACCCCTAAAACCTAAACCCGATCGCAACCAGCCAATTAAATGCGATCTGAAGTTTATTCAATATTGGTATGTTTGGAAGTTTCTAGGCTAATTTGTGTCGCCACTTGCTCATAGCCTAATAAAACCGCTAAATATTTAATTGCTTGAGAAATACCCTGAAACAGCAATAAAGCCAAGCCGATTGGCAGCATCGTTTTAATAGGAGCGCGGGGTAAGCCACTGGCATCGGGGGAGATTTCCCAGGTTCCCCAACTACCGTCAGGTAAATGCCCCCAGGATTGCAACACGGGATTGAAAGTTACCCAAATGCCGATCGCACAAAAGGGAATTAAAAATAATACCGTACCTAACAAATCGATAATTGCTCGCTGTTTTTGATTGCAATTGGTATAGAGAAAATCAACTCGCACGTTGTCCCCATGTTTGAGGATATAGGCAAATCCCAGCAAAAATAAAATCGAAAATAAGTACCACTGCAACTCGATTAAAACATTAGATGATAACTTGATCCCGACAAATCTGCCTAAATAACGAGCCATGACGTTATAAAAACCAATACCGATGGTCAACACCACTAACCAATCGATCGCAAATTCTAGTTTTTCGGTAATTCGATCAATGATCTGGGATATTTTCAGGAGCGATCTCATTTGTCCAGAGTTAATTTTCATTTAACACCGTTTAACACCAGATTAATTAAATAACCTATTCTACCTACTAATCTCTAACTCTTCTAACTCTTTATGTTTAATCTTGATCATCTCCAGATCGATACAAATCTTTTTAGAATTTGTTCATTTGAAACCTTATAGTGTCAAGATGTTGTGCATCTGTCGCATTCTGAAGGTGAGGTTTTAAAATGCAGCGTCGATCTTTAGTTAAGTTTCTTTCAGGTGGAGCAGTGACCACTACTGGCGTTGCTTTAGTCGGCGGTTGTCAGGCGAAAAAGACCCAATCTACTGCCAATAAA
>JBEANW010000134.1:0-4997 GCA_041165225.1 Cyanobacteriota bacterium
CACCATCAATCCAGAAACCAAGGTTGAGATAGCCACTCTTACGCAACCAGCGGAAAAAATCATTAAAGGTAATCTTGCCTTTGAGGGCGAGTTGAACCGCTGCATTAGCATCTAAATGTCCCGAACCAAAATGATTGAGATGATCTTCCTCCACTTTGCGCGCAGATTGCAATAGAACATCTCGAATCTCATCTGGAGTCTCAATACCAGTAGAGCGAATAAGGGCTGCTACTCCCGATACATGGGGTGCTGCCATACTAGTGCCAGGAAAGCCGACAAATACTGATTCCCCAGTGGCGGGATTAATCGTGTTTTGAATGATCTTGCCACTATCCCCTTTTCCTTCTGCGCTACCCCCAGGAGCGGAAATATCCACCCCTGCACCAAAGTTTGAATAAGAGGCTTTATCTCCCCCAGGATTGGTGGCAGCAACACTAATCACATCAGGATAACGAGCAGGATAGGAAGCTGAGTTACGACCTTCGTTTCCCGCTGCTGCAACGATTACAACACCTTTGTTATGAGCATATTTAATGGCTTCTTCAATGATGCTGCTAGCACCCCCACCACCTAAACTCATGTTGATCACGTTAGCGCCATTATCCGCAGCAAATTTAATCGCTTCGGCAATATCAGCAACGGTTCCTCCACCGCTACCAGAGAGAACCTTTAAGGGCATAATACTCGCTTCATAGGCAATTCCCGCCACACCATAACCATTGTTGGTAGATTGCGCGATCGTTCCTGCTACATGAGTCCCGTGTCCGTTATCATCACTAGCATCGTCTTTATTGTTTACAAAGTCGTATCCTGGGACAAACTTCGTGAGCTTAAGATCGGGTACGATGCTGACTCCTGTGTCAATTACGGCAACCGTTACCCCTGCTCCCCTGGTTTCATCCCAAGCCTGTTCGACATTAATATCGCGAAAGTTCCACTGTCTGTTGTACTGAGGATCGTTAGGAACAGCACTGGCTTGATATAGATAATTTGCTTCAATATATTCTGTATCTTTGCCTAAAGGCGATCGCTTTAATTCTTTGAGGACTTTTTTATCTCCTTCGACGATATAAATGCGATCGCTGATGGAGAAAACACTGTTCAAATCAACCCGCTGATGATACTTCGCCGATAACCCTTGAATTTCTTCGCTAATTTTGGCGATCGGCACATCTTCTCTAAAATCCAAAATAATTGAGTGGAATTCTCCTTGTTGTGCAAGTCCTTTGAAATTGAAGAGAGCAAATCCAATTCCCAGAACGAATAGGCACAGCAGCACTAACTTTTTCATGGCTACTTTATCTAGATGTTGTTTTCTCACCTTCTAAGATAACGTAACTCTAGTCTGACTCAAGGAGCGATCGCTTATTTGTTCCTTACTATCCTACAAGCGATCGCTGGGAAGAGAAACCATCCCTCGTCAAACCTACCGTCAATTTATTTCAGTATTTATACTCCCTCAGTTACTTCATAGGCAACTTGATAGCGATCGAGATTTAAAAATTAAGTAATTTTATTTAGTCAAAGATCGGTAATCTTCCTAAGACTATTCAAGTTTTTTAAAGTTATAAATAAAATAGGAAGAAAATATGAATTAATCAACAAGTTTGTTCATCGTTTCTTGGTTGCTATTGTAGTGACTAATAAATTCTTATAGTGTATTAAAAAAGATTAATTCTCTATTGATTTTAAGCGAAATCATATATATTGACAAATGTAAAAAATAGAAAATATTCAAAACATTAAAATAACAAAACCTATGAAGTTACAAGATATCGTTCAACAAAATATTGTTAAATCCCTTGACTTTTTAAAAGAAGACTTAGAACTTTGTCGTGAAATTCAAAGTCAACTTAAATCCCTAGGACTTTTACCATCCAATGGTGTTGATGGTATTTATGGTGCAAATACTAAGCAAGCCTTTGTACGGTTTAAAGAGTTAACTCACCAAGGTAATCCAGAGCAACTGGGTTCAGGATCGGCTAAACTCTTGCTCGAACTAAAAGAGTTACCTGGAGGAAAGCCCCTTGAAGGCAAACAGTTGATTTCCGCAGCCCAAGCCCAAGGTGTATATGGCAGAGCAGCGAGTAACCGTCAACTGAAGGATCTGAATAACTGTCTAAATCAGTTTAAAATCAATACTCCTGCTAGAATGCGCCATTTCTTAAGCCAAACCGCCCATGAAAGCGGAGGGTTAGTACACGTAAAAGAGATAGCTAGCGGTAGTGCTTACGAAGGTAGAAAAGACTTAGGTAATACTCACTCAGGAGACGGCAAAAAATACAAAGGTGCTGGGGTAATTCAACTAACAGGACGTTCCAACTATCAGGCTTTCTCGAATTTCATCAAAGATCCTCGGGTGATGGAAGGGGTGGATTATGTTAGCACGACTTACCCTTTCAGCAGTGCTGGGTTTTGGTGGCACAACAATAAGATGAATGCTCTGTGCGATGCAGGTGCGACAGTAGAGAAAGTTACTAGACGAGTTAATGGAGGAACCAATGGACTTGCAGATCGCCAAAAGTACTATAACAAAGCCTGTAAAGTTTTTCCTGGCTAAGGTTTCGATTACTTGATTTCTCCGCTAATTAAATTATCAGTTCTCTAATCCATGATACTCACAACTAAAAAAGTTTAAAATCAACGAAACTAACTCATCTTCAAAATCATAGATGCCATCTTCTGAGCAGCAGAACCAAACCGCAGGATCCCCCGAAAGAACACAATGGTTAGAAGCAGAATTACAACGGCTAAAAAATAGCTTACGCACCAGTCAACGGGGTTTGGCGCAATGGCAAGGGGGAGAAATGGCGGTATCTGCCGTACCAGGGGCGGGAAAGTCTCATAGTTTGTCGGTGGCAGCGGCGATCGCTATTGCCCAAAATCAACTCCACAGCAGGAAACAGCTAATAGTCGTAACCTATACTCGTTCTGCTGCTGCCAATATTAAAAGTAAGATTCGCGATCGCCTCAAAGATTTGATGTTGCCTCCTGGGGGTTTTGCCGTCCATACTCTTCATGGTTTAGCCCTCAATATTGCCAACTCCCGCAGGGAATTATCGGGGTTGGATCTAGACAAGGTGACGATTGTGGTGCCGAATACAGGACATCGCATCATTCGCGGGGCAGTAGAAAAATGGATCGGCGAGCATCCCCAGCAATATCAGCGACTTTTAGAGGGGGTACAGTTTGACGGGGAAGAAACGGAAAGATTGCGTCGTCAGTCGGTGTTGCGGACGGAGGTGCTGCCAGGATTAACTAATACAGTAGTGCGGGAGGCCAAGAGTTCGGGGCTATTGCCTCAAGAGTTACAAGCATTGAGTGAAGATGCTACCGATGAGTATGGTATTCTCCAAATCGCTGCGGGACTATATGCAGAATATCAACAATCAATGCGATCGCAAGACCTCGTAGACTATGACGATATGATTCTTGCTGCCCTGAAAGTGCTGGAATATCCGCCGATGCGCTTACTGTGGCAAAACCAGGTGTACGGTGTATTTGAGGATGAAGCTCAAGACTCTAGTCCCCTCCAGGAAAAGCTGATTTCGATTCTGGCGGGTAATGGGGAACAACCCGATGCCCCTCCCAATTTAGTGCGAGTAGGAGATCCTAATCAAGCTATTAACTCCACTTTCACCCCTGCTGATCCAATTTACTTTAACTGGTTTTGTGAAAGCTGTAAGCAACAGAACCGCCTCACCACCATGAATCAGGCGGGACGTAGTAGCAAGATTATTATTGATAGCGCCAATTTTGTAGTTAACTGGGTCAATCAGCAGTGGGCTAAATTTCCTGAACCCCAGCCATCACTACCCTTTCGCTTGCAAAACATCGTGACGGTAGAACCTGACGATCCTCAGCCTGATGCCAATCCCCAACCTCAAGGTAGTGGTGTCGTGATCTGTAGCCCCGATGATGTCTATCAAACAGTAACGTTGATTGCCAAACAGGCGATCGCTCTCCTCTCAGCCCACCCTGAAAGAAGTGTCGCCATTCTGGTGCGGGAGAATCGTCAGGCGCGGTTTTTGGCGGAAGAATTAGCCTATCTTCCTAGAGAACATGGCATAAATATCTACGAAGTGGGGGAAAGCGATCGATATTCCCAAATACCTGGGGAAATTCTCAAGCTACTCCAATTTATCGATCGCCCTCATTCCCCAGATAACCTCAAGGCAGCTTTGGAAGTGCTGCAACAGCGCAGTCTGATACCCACCCAAGATCTCAATGCTCTAGCGACATTTCCTGAACAGTTTCTCTATCCAACCTCCCTCACCCCTCCCCATAAACCCCAAGTAGAGAAAGCCCGTCGCTACTGCGTTAATCTCCTCCGCGCCCGCATGGAATTGCCCCACTACCAATTAATTCCTTTTTTGGGCATGACGCTGAAATATTCTGGTTCAGAATTAGCCACCCTGCAAAAATTAGCCGAAAAAGTCAGCCAGCAAACTAAGGGAGAAAGCTCCCCTAAAGCTGCAATTCGGACTTTAGTCGAAATTGTCAGTGCCGAGAACTTTGAGGGGGTAGAAGAAGATGACGGCGATCGCTATACTCGCTCCAACCAGGTGACGATTATTACCATGCATAAAGCCAAGGGTTTGGATTGGGACTATGTGTTTATCCCATTTCTGCACCAAGATATACTGCCTGGAGAACCTTGGATACCCAATGCAGGTAAGTTTCTGGGGAACTTTACCCTCTCCGAAGTTGCTCGCGCTCAAATCAGGAGTCTAGTACATCATCAGTACATAGCTCCAGAACAACCCCAAGTCATCCCTTTGCCGATGGCAGCATGGCAAGAAGCCGTTAAACTCAAACAAGCCGAAGAATATCGTCTGCTCTATGTAGCCATGACCAGAGCCAAGCGTCTACTATGGATGTCTGCTGCGGAATTAGGCCCCTTTCGCTGGAGTGTATTTCGCGCTGATCAACCCGCTAGTCTACAGCAGAAGAAACCCTGCCCTGTCTTGCCCGCCTTAATTCAACACTTGCACAAG
>JBEANW010000135.1:0-3180 GCA_041165225.1 Cyanobacteriota bacterium
TGGGCTGCCATAGTAGTGGTGGAGTGCATTTTATCAAACGCCATCTGTGCATCCTGATGGGCAAAGGTAGCTTCATGGATGAGAACATCTGCATCCTGAGCCAATTCTACTGCGCCATCACAGAATACCGTATCGGTGCAATAGACAAACTTGCGTCCCACCTCTGGTTGCCCGCATAAGTCTTTGCCGTTTATTTTTCGACCATCTTCAAGGGTAATTGTCTGTCCCTGTTTTAACTTGCTATATACTGGGCCAGGAGGAATGCCCAACGACTGGGCTTTTTTTAGGTTAAACATTCCAGGGCGGTCTTTTTCCACCACACGATAGCCGTGGGCAGGAACACGATGTTTTAATAACTGACAACTAACGACAAATTCATCATCTTCATAGAGTACACCTGTTTTCACTGTATGAATCTTGAGGCGATCGCCAAAATGCATATAGGAATACTTAGCGGCAGTCTGGAGATATTCTTTTAATCCTTCAGGGCCATAAATGTCGATTGGTTGACCAGTACCAGCCAACCCACAGCTAGCAATTAAACCCATCAAGCCAAAGGTGTGATCGCCATGCATATGAGTGACAAAGATACGTCGAATCTGAGAACTTTTGAGGTCACTACGTTGAAGCTGATGCTGCGTTCCTTCCCCACAGTCAAATAGCCATACTTCAGCTCTTTGAGTGAGACGCAAGGCTACACTTGAGACATTTCGCGATCGCGTTGGTACTCCAGAGCTAGTACCCAAAAAAGTTATTTCCACGCCAGTTTGAACAATGAACAGTAATCAATCAACATTAAATTTAGCAAAATAGGGAGTTAGGGGATTGGGGGATTGGGGAGCATCAAATCAATTAGCCGTTTCTGTAGTCAAGAAATCTAGTTGTCCCCCCTGAACTAAGTCCTCACTGGCAATTACACCGTCTTCGATACTATGAGCCTGAACCCCAAAGACGAAGCGAGTTCCAGGATCTTCATCAAATAGCTCAGAAACATCGAGAATTCCTGAAGACTCCCAATTCCCTAAATCATCGGCTTCAGAATCTGTTTGCCCAGAGGGAAGAGCCGAACGATCTATTTGTGCCACACGGGTTAGTTTATCTGTTTCAGGGTCTAATTCCCAAACGGAAGCTTCTTCCCCAGAAGTTCCACCAAAATCTCCATCAGAAGAAGTAGCACGGTTTTCTTGGAGCAAAATCTTACCATTAGCTGACCAGTTCACGTTGTCAACACTGCGTAAGCCATAGTCTGGCCCTTTAAATTGTCCATCCCCTGCATCATCACCATCATAAAGAATATCGAGTTGTCCTGTCAGAGGATCCCCAGAACGATTAAACTCAGTATCGATGCGATAAGTCGTTCCCCAATTATCCGCCTCAAAGCGATCGCCCCGACCAGAAGCTGCGAATACGGCTTGGCTACCATCGTTCGGATTGGTGGCAACATCTTCAATCCGTGAGAATTGAAATCCACCAGCATCAATAAATAATTTATCCTGCTGGGCTTGAGTAGCAAAACCCTGGTCATCGTAGCCAAGATTATCCTGGATAGTACCATCACCATTGGAATCTTCCGCTGATCCTGCCGAATCAGGCTGATAGTAGTCTAATTCTACCCAATCTCCAGCTTTACTATTACCTGTGCCATTAAAACCTGCGGGATCTGGAGCCTTGTCGTCATCAACATTTTCCCCATCTTCGTTCTTAAAGGTAGGAGTATCCCCTACATCACCCTGGGGAACCCAAGCATAAAGCTTCCCTGATGCTAAACCGTTACGCTCTAGTAAACCTGCGTTTTTCTCATCACTTTTCTCGCCGACATACATCAGCAAAGGAGCCGCCTCGCGATCGTCTCCCACCAAAAAAGCCACTTTATCAGTAGTGCCAGTATCAATCTCCGTCACATTTTCCCAAGCAGCGCGACCCATCCAGGGGACAGCACGGAGGGTATCCGTCTCAGGATCAAGCACAAATTCCGTCCCGCCGCGGGTTTCTTCTCCCGTAAAAAACAAGCTATCTTGAAGACCACGACCGTCACCAAATTGTTCAGCCGTAATGTATTGCGCCGAGCAAAGACGATTAAGCGCTGCAAATTCCAGGTCTGATGCCTCATTTACCGTATCACCATCGCGGTTAATAATCTCGTCGAAAGCCAGACCAGCATCCTCGACTTCTAGAGTATCTTTATTGATCTCAACAAAGCTTACTCTCCCCCCAGTTAATTCTGTCCCGTTTTCGAGGGAATAAGCATAAGCTAAATCTGGTGCTAGCTCGTGGTTGACAAGTATTCGAATGGTATCGTCATCGACAGCAAATGCTCCTAGCCCATCAGGAACTCCTGGGAGGACATAACCGTTGACTTCTTCGCCGATAGTTAAGATAGGATCTACTTCGTAGCCATTTAGTCCCGTTGCTTGGGCGGGTTGTTTGGTATCGCCCGTATTATTAATAGGATTCACAATAATATTGTCTCGAAGGTTTTGAATATATCTTGATTTAGATTTACAGCAACTACTTTTTTGCTACAGATGAAATAATATCAAAAAGCGCTCCGTTTACCAAGAAAGAGATTATTTGGTTTGCTATGGCGAATTTTCGATAGTAAATTTTGAGCTAAGTTTATCCACCAAAATCATGTAATACTAAATTTGCATATCATCCCTTAATTTTACCTAACTTTAAGTTTCAAGAGGGAGTTCAAGAGCAGCAATAAACACATAACATGAGCAAGCAGCGGGTATTATCAGGGATTCAAACTACGGGCAATTTACATTTAGGCAATTATCTAGGGGCGATTCGTAACTGGGTAGATATTCAGCAAGATTACGATAATTTCTTCTTTTTCGCCGATCTTCACGCCATTACCGTACCCCATGATGCCCAAGTATTAGGGTCAAATACCCTGAAAATGGCGGCGGTATATTTAGCTAGTGGGATTGATTTGAACTACTCAACGATCTTTGTCCAGTCCCATGTCTCGGCTCATAGCGAACTTGCCTGGTTGCTCAACTGTGTAACTCCCCTCAACTGGTTGGAAAGAATGATCCAGTTTAAGGAAAAAGCCGTAAAACAAGGGGAAAACGTCGGGGTGGGACTACTAGATTATCCAGTTTTAATGGCAGCAGACATCTTGCTTTACGACGCGGATCAGGTACCTGTGGGGGAAGATCAAAAACAACACTT
>JBEANW010000136.1:0-2631 GCA_041165225.1 Cyanobacteriota bacterium
TGTTGCATCCGCCTACGGGTAAAGTTGGCATTTAGTAATCCAGTACTCTCGGCAAAAAAACTTTGAACCTCGGTAATTTCCTGTTTGACGTTGGGCAGGGGAGGAAAGGATTGATCATCTATTTTTGAGGCTTCACTAAGACCTAGAGCTAGGGTTTTCAACTCTTTTTTGGTTAAAGTATTGGGACTGGTGAGATTTAAACTAGGGGTAGTGGCGATCGCATATTTTTGAATGAGAAATTGTTTGCCATCATGGAGTGCCGCCATCGGGATGCTTCTCAGTAGCCCATCTTGGATAAAGACCAAAGTGGTTATTTGTTCTTGTTGTAAATCTTTGGCAAAAGGTTGAATTAGCCAGTGATAGAGATTTTGTCCTAATGTCAGATCGAATTTGGTGTAAAAATTCTCTAATCCCCGTCGAAATTGATTGATCTCCTGGGTAACAGCCACTTTTCCTTTATTTTTGTGCCAAACTACTTTAGTTTTGCCCCCAGGAAAGTTCACAATTACCGCCGTGCGATCTTCTAAAATAATGGTGCTGAAGTATGCCGTATGGGGATTGGGATTGAGTAAGTCTACTCGACTAGTTGCCACAACATCATTAATGGCGCAGTCATTACCAAAATAGTTTTGTAGTTCCGCCAGTCTCAAGGAATCGACGGTCGTTAAAATCGAAGTGACATTTTTTACTTGTTGGGTTTGGCTTGGTTCAATTTCTAAGACATTATCGGCAGTATTTAATCTTTGGGCGATTAACCCACGATAAATCGGTTCAACAGTATCGCGAAAGTCAAATTGAATATCTCGATTAGCACTCAGGATATTATCTCGAATACTTTCTAAGGTGGCGATCGCTGTTTCGTAAGCGGTAATCGCCCCTGCTGATTCACCTTGAGCGAGTAAAATTCTCCCTGTTTGCCATTCCCACAGATAAAGACTATCTTTCTCTTTTTCTGCTGCTAAACGGGCTTGTTGGGTCAATTCCAGGGCTTGTTCATAGTCTTGGGAACATTCGTAGAGATGTCCTAATTCCCCCAAAGCAAAAGAGGTAGCTCTGTTGTCTTGTAATTGCTTCGCCAGATCTACTCCTTGCTGTAATAAAGCCTGTGCTGCGGGTAAGCTATCTGCACGATAACAACTGGTGAAACTAACTTTTTCTGGTTGCAATAGTTTAGCCAAATCGATAGTTGCATAGACGGTAGTTGATTCTGGG
Source organism: Cyanobacteriota bacterium (assembly GCA_041165225.1). Classification (GTDB taxonomy): domain Bacteria; phylum Cyanobacteriota; class Cyanobacteriia; order Cyanobacteriales; family Xenococcaceae; genus Waterburya. Next base: position 1,213 of record JBEANW010000136.1, read on the forward strand.
GTGAGAGTCGTAATTAAAGCTTGTGCCTGTTGTTTACTCTTTGCTGCTGCACTGAAGTCTTGTAAACGATAGTAGATGGGCAGAGAACTAATTAAACTGCGTACTTGCTCCCTGGAATTGTCTTGCTGGGTGGCGAGCTTAAGACTAGCCTGAAAATAATCTAAAGCGCTCTTGTCTTGTTGTTTGCCTTCCCCTCGCAATATCATGACAGGGCTATCGGTCGCATATTCGGCTCCCCTGAGTCCATAGATATCGCCTCTGCTGACTGCTGATTCTGCCCGACGATAACTGACCTGTGCCAAACTACTATAGGCATTACCCAAACTAGTTAACGCAGACATCTGTAACTGCTTATTGTTAATAACTTGAGCAATTTTCAAACTGGCTTTTAAATAACCAACTGCCTGGGCATAATCCCCCCGCAGACGATAGGTTTCCCCCAAACTTCCTTGAGCAGCAACTTCCCCTAAAGAATCTGTCGTTGCTTGAGCGATGGCGATCGCCGAATCGGCAGAACATTTTTCTGGAGGATTGCTGTTACTCTCACCACATAAAATCGCGATCGCCTGACGATGTTGTCCTAAACTACTATAAGCTTGAGCCTGTTCCGTCAAACTTCTTCCCAGTTTTTGCTTGTCTCCTAGTTGCTGATAGCGATCTGTTACCTGCGACCAAAAAGCGATCGCCTGTTCTGCCTGTCCGATGTGTTGATGGACTCTAGCTAAATTTTCTAAAACGATGACTGTATTGGGATTATTCTCTGCCGCTTGATAATCGGCTAACGCCTGCTGCCAAGATGCGATCGCTGCTTGATACTGTCCTTGTTGATATTCTTTGACTCCCTGTTGTACTAATAGATCGCGATCGGCGGTTTGAGCTTTTAGAGCCGAAACTTGTCCGAGGGTCAGAGATATCGCTAAACCAATAGTAAACAGAATTGACCAAAAACGAACAGAAGGACGAGGCATGACAGCAGTTTCTTAAATATTTAACGATATCTAAGATTATGCCGAAGATTGGCACTTTACACTTTAATTCGCGGAAATAATTAAACAATTTTGAACCGATTCTGACTTAAGAATTTCGCTTGATTGGTAGTATCCTGGCTTTAGCTTGAGCTTCATTGATCGTAACCAAAGCACCCATTTCTATTTCAGACTGAAACTGTTTTAAAGCATCTAATACTGTTTTGCCCAATTTGTCAGGGAAAACATCCTGAGTCCTAACTTGAATGACGCTTGGTGTATCAGCTTCCGATATTGCCAACAGCGTACCAAAATCTAAGTCGTGAGTAAAAACCAGATAACCATTACTCACAGCCCAAGCCATGATGGTTGTATCCTTGGCTTTAATATCACCCACAGTTGACCAGTGGACGGCTTCATATCCAGCAGCTTCAAATACAGATACCCAGGTCGG
>JBEANW010000137.1:0-7167 GCA_041165225.1 Cyanobacteriota bacterium
CAGATTTACAACACATCGAAACTGCGACGGAAGCTCAAATCAATGGTGGAGTTGCTGCTTATACAGGGGTGAACGTTAGTGCTTCTGGTGGCAACGCTAGTGCTGATGCTTTTGGAGCAGCCTTTGGCGAAAACACAGGTGCGAAAACACTAGTCGGGACTAGAACTGCTTCGGGTAATGGTTATCAACTGAGTGCTGCTACTGGTGCTGCTACTAGCTATGCCGTCACAGTCGATGGCAAAAATTCCCGTGTTGCAACTAGTGTTGCTACTGGTGTTGCTACTAGCGTTAATACTTATTAGTTTTATTCGTAAAAATCAGAGTATAACTCTGCAAATGTTTTAGTTCAACAGCGATCGCTCATCAAATTTTAAGATAAGCGATCGCTTTTGTTTTGAGGAACTCTAAAGTGATATTGTTCTAAATCGAGTACAAAATGATGTAATTGCATAACTATAGTTGACGGGAAGTATTGATCTAACAACTAAACAGCAAAATAACTAGGGCGGTAATTATGTTGCGTGAAGTCAAAGTCGAAATCGTAGAACTGATCACTAATCTTGCTTTTGCTCGAAACTTGTCTTTGACGATGATCATGGCGATCGCCATTTTGTTTGGGTTAGCAAAATTACGCAACGAGTGTCCTCAGTTAAATATTTCTAATTCAGCTTTAACTAAAGTAATTATTCGCCGCTACTAAGTAGTCATGCAAAATTAATTACCTAGTGAGGATCGGGAAAGGGGAAATCCTAAAGGATACCGCTTCGCATAAGGGAAAGGGGAAAAGAGCAAGTCAAATGTGTAATTAATTTTGTTTAAGTACTTAGTTTCACCTCGGGGGAATGTTTTTTGACAAAAAGCTAATATCACCCCAGGCAAACACCCTTCCTCGAAGACCACTAAAAGCGCCTCTGGTGGGAGATTGAATATCTAACTGACCATTAGGGTGGAGTCTAGTAGTGGATGTTATGCCTTGAGGATAAGCAACTTCTCTGGCTTCTTCGGTTCTCTTGTAGTAATTTAAGTAGTAATTCACAATACAACTCTTAATTTTTGAGGGTTTACCAACAAAATTTGGATCTCTGCCTAAGATTAATATGGTGATACACCAGGAAAACTCATAAAACTGATGGCAAGACTCATAAAAAAACTCATCTTTGATGTTGCTCAAGCTAGTGATCAGAGGAAAATCGATGCATAAATACGATTCTGAACTTTTAACATTCCCTGGTGCTTAATAATTAAACCTGACAACAGCAATTCTCTTTCCGCTGAACTGTCTACCGCTCTAATTGTTCCTTGATGGACAATTTGCCGATAGAGTTCGAGGAGGGAAGACGATTGTTGGCTCTTGAACAGGCGATCGCGAATAGTTTTTAGATGCTCTGGTTCATCCTGGGATGCCCAATTATCAATGATTTTAGTTTGTACCAAATTTTCGATCCATTCAGCTTCCTGGTTGGTAGGGATCGCACATTCAGTAAGGCGGATTAGTTTGCAAAGCTTTTGAGTCAAAAAAGGTTGCCCTCCTGTCCAGGTTAAGACTTCTTTGAGGACGGTTTGGGGATTATCTACCCTCTCGGTTAATCCTTGGAGTAAAGGTTGAGCTTCATGCTCTTTAAATCCCTCTAGTTTAATTGCCTGTCCGATATTAAAGGGAGTCGTCTGAATATCGGTCATCAGATCAGTTGGGGTGACAACTCCCAAAAAGGCGAAGGTTAAACGTTTATATTCTGGATTGAGACTGCGCTGATTGTAACAGGAGCGAATGAGGGCAAAAAAGTCATTAACTGAAAAGTTTAAGCCCAAGACACTATCAATTTCATCTATAAAAATTACTATCTGTGGGGTTGCCGATGAATTCTTGCCAATTTCTACCAGCAAAACTTCTTCAATAAACTGACTTAATCTTTGAACAGGAGAAAGATCTCCCCGCTCATGCCACCAATGTTTGAGCTTTACCACCCTCAACAGACCAAAACTACGCCATAGTTCTACCGCCAGACCTTTATACCATTGTTCAGGGGTGACGTTTTCACTGCCAATGCGGGTCAGATCGATCGCCCCACAACTAATGTTCTCATGCTGAAGTTGGTGCATCATTCTCACCATCAGGCTAGACTTGCCCATTTGCCGAGGATTCAGCACATAACAAAACTCCCCCCGTTTTAAAGCCTTATAAAGATAGCGATCTGCGGAACGGACGACATAGGTGGGGGCATCCATCGGCAGACTGCCACCTACTTGGTAGTCAAAGCTAAAGGATTGTTCGGCACTTCTGAGTAGTTCGTTTTCAAATAGTAGTTCTGCTTGGGTGGCTTTGAGAATTCCCAGGGTTTGGGACAGTTCTTCCGTCCGCTCTAAGACCTTTTTTTCTAGGGTGCGGTTGGATTCTGCCAACTCATCTCTTGCCTGTTGCAGGGCAATATTTTTGAGGGCTAGCTCTTGGGTAAACTGAATTTGTGCCACTTCTGCCTGTTTGCGTTCGGTAATATCGGTAAAAGCAGCGATCGCATATTTAACCTTGCCTGTTTCGTCAAAAATCGGTGTAGCAGAAATTTCTAAGGGGATGGTTTGATCAGGCAAATGTAGTTCGAGATCGTCCTTGATCACCGTTTCTCCCGCGAGGGCTTGCACTATGGGTAACTCCTCTGTAGGGTACAATTCTTCGGTGCCAGCTTGATACACCCGATAAACTGCTGATATTTCCTCGGCGTTGGTAGCTAGGGGTGCATTACTTGCTTGGGCTAATTGTTTAGACCGCTGATTGACATAGTAGGTTTGACCTTGAGCATCGTAGACCGATACGCCGACGGGCATCGCTTCGAGGAATTGATTGAGTCGATGTTGATTTTCTTCTAGTTCTGTATAGAGTTTGGCATTAGTGATGGCGATCGCTGCTTGACTGGATAACAATTGGAGGATTTCTAATCTTTCCTGGGTAAAAGCGCCGACGGTAAGATTATTTTCTAAATAGATAATGCCTGTGAGTTGACCGCGATCAAGTAAAGGCGCACACAATAGAGATTTAGTCTGATTAGTTTGGATATACTCATCCTTGGTAAAATCCCCTTGATGGGCAGCATCGTTTCTCAGGAAGGTGGTGCGGGTGCGGGCAACATAGTTAATAATCGATTTGGGCAGTTGGTGATCAATGGGAATAGATTTTAACACCGTCACATCCGCTGCATTCACCGAGCCAGAAGCTTCAATTAGGAGTTGTCCTGCGGTTTGTAAGATGAGATAGCCAACCTCCGCCCCCGCATTCTCAATCAGAATTTTCATTAACGTCGTCAGCAGTTTGGCTAACACGATCTCGCTCGATATAGCTTGGGAAGCCTTCATGATCGTGGCTAAATCGAGAACTTCTCCCCCGCGAGTATTGGTATTGGTGTTAGTGGTGGTTCTCCCTTGCTCGGTGATCCCAGAGAAAACTGTCGTCCCAGAGGCTTGGGGAATTAACTGAGGATATCTGGTGGATAAATCCTGAACTTTGGCGATCGCTCCCCAGAGATTATAAAGATAGAGTGCTTCCTTGCAATAGGTTTGGGCGATTTTGACCTTACCCCAATCTAGATAGAACTTGACAGCTAATTCGTTGGCAAGGGCTGCTTCATTGGGATATTCATTGATTTCGGCGAGGGAGATGGCGCGATCGTAGTAGTCCATCGCCTCGCTATAGCAGCCCTGAATCCGCTGTATTTCCGCCTCTACCAAGTAGAATTTATGTAAATAATTGCTGGGGGCATGATTTGCCCAAAACTGCATTTTGACTTGGTTGGCTTGAACTCGCTCTATAATTGCTGCTTGTTCGGAACTGGATTGGGAATCATAAACAGCCAGCCAAACTAAAGAATCATAAACATGAAACAGGGGAACTAGTAAGGTGGAGATCGCACCATCGAGATATTGTTTGGCAATGTTCGCGTTTTCCAATCCCTGTGCATAATCGCCAAAGAGATAGCACAGATATAACTTATTTACGTATAAAGCACATAGTCCATAGCGATCGCCTGTCTGGTGATATAGCGATAACATCTCCTGTTCAGCAGGAAATTCCCCCTGAAAGGAACTAGGCTCTACTGACTGCCCCAGCAAGTTGAAGACAGTCTGACGGTAGATTTTAAGATAATTGAGGGTTTTTTCTTGCTGGAGTTTACTGAGGTTGGCATCGTAAACTGCTATTTCCAAGGCTAAGGCCGATAGTTCTTGACCGCTAAAAGCTGCATGAAATGTATAGAGATAGGCACAAGTAGTGCCATAGTATAAATCCCCAACTTCCAACCCAATTTGATAGGCAGATTTCAGGGGGGTTAAAGATTTTTGGACTGGATCTTGCCAAATACCAATGGCGGCGGAAAATACGGCGATGATGCGGGGCATCAGTTCCTTGGCGTGCAATTGATCGGCAATGTTTAAAGCCAATCTGCCAAATTGATAACCCTGGTCGATTTCTGGGGTTAAGCCACAGAGAATTAGCCCATAATTGGCATAGGCAAAGGCAGATAAAGCTGTATTACCATAGTGCATCGACAAATCAACTTGTTTGGCGACCAGGATCGGTAACAATTGGGGGGCAGCAATAAAGATGGAAGCAAAGACTGAACTGGCGATCTTGAGGGCAGCAAGTTTTTCTGGATCGCTCATGGTCGGTAAATTAGCCAAGTCTTCAATCTGCTGATCGAGCAAAAAGTTCTGGACTTTAGCCAGTTCTGCTGGAATGTCCAAATTTTCTAGGGACTCAGGGAAAGTAAAGTCTAAATTTTTCAGCAGGGGAAGGGCAACTTGAATTGCTGCTAAATCTTGATTTTGTCCTTGATAAGCTTCTAGCCTGACTTGATAAACTTTAATTTGATCGAGTAAAGTTCTTGCCTGTCTCAGCACTACGGCGATGCAATGCTCCATCTCGGCAAAATCACCGCTTAAATAAGCTACTTCTGCTGCTTCTGAGTAGAGAGCTAGGGTCAAATCGTAATTAGTCTGCCAACTGTCCTGGGCTAGAAGTTTGCGACCCCCTTGTAAATACTTGAGGGAGGCTTCATAGGCATGGGCAGTTTTGGCTTTTTGTCCTGCCAGCAGGTTTAATTGAGCAATCTCGAGCAGTTGCGATCGCTCCCTAACCAGTTGATGCCCGATATTGAAATGATCGACAATTTTAAAGATTTTTTCGGGTAATTCTTCTGGCGGGGTATTTTCCCAGAGGAGATAACCAATTTTCAGATGAGTTAAGAGTTTGGGAGACTCTGTACCTGTCTTGGAAGGAAAGGGTTGATATTTCCTGCCGATCAGGGTGTAAACTGCTTGTTGGACGCGATCATGACCGAATTTATACTCTTGAATTAATAATTGCTCATCTAACTCTGAGAGGGGAATCACTAAACCAGAGGCGATCGCACTGGTTAAATTCTCAAAGAGCTTCGTTGCAGGTTGGTCACAGAGCATCGAGATGGTATTCAAGTCAAATCTTGCCCCCATACAAGCTGCTAGGCTTAAGATCTCTTGGGTCGATTGAGGCAATTTTTCAATCTTGCCAATCATAAATTTGACCATGTTCTCGGTGCTGCTGATCCGCTCAATCTCTTTGAGATTCCACTGCCAAAGCTGCTGGGACTGCTTGGATGGCGTGACACCATATCCCGCAGGATTGAAGACCAACAAATTTTCCCCATAAATGGTTTTTAAAAATTCATTGATAAAAAACGGATTACCATTGGTCTTCTGCCACACCAATTCTGCTAACGGTTGCACCGATACTTCCGAACTATTGAGGGTATCGGCAATAAACTGATTGACTTGTTCGAGGGCTAAAGGCTTGAGGGTAATTTGATGAACAATGATGCCTTGGCGACGTAATTGTTCGAGGGCGAGGGTTAGAGGATGGGTAGTATTAATCTCATTATCTCGATAGGAACCAATCAAGAACAAATATGCCAAGTCTGCATCCACCAGAATGAGTTCGATTAACTTCAAACTGGCAGAGTCTACCCATTGTAGATCGTCCAAAAAGATCACTAAAGGGTGTTGAGCTGAACAGAAGACACGAATGAAGTTTTTGAAGACTAAATTAAAGCGATTTTGCGCTGCCGTTGCTCCCGATTCAGAGATTGCCTGTTGCTCCCCAATAATCAACTCGACTTCGGGAATGACATCGATAATTACCTGCCCATTCTCCCCCAAGGCTTGTAACAGTTTTTCGCGCCACTGAGCAAGCTGGTTCTTACTTTCCCCCAGAAGTTGTTTAACTAAATTACTAAAGGCATTGACTACCGCCGAATAGGGAATATTGCGCTGAAACTGTTCAAACTTACCAGAGATGAAATAACCCCGTTTTTCGGTAATCGGTTGATAAATTTCCTGGACTAAAGTTGTTTTTCCTACCCCCGAATAGCCCGTCACTAACATCAGTTCTGGGGAAGCCACCTTGGCGGTGGCAACCCGCTCAAATACTGACCTCAAGGTGGCAATTTCGGCATCTCTGCCATACAATTTTTGGGGAATTTGAAACTGACTGGTTAAATCTTGAGTGGCGATCGCAAAATCGGTAATTGTTCCTTGAGTTTCTAGCTGTCTCCAGCACTCTGCTAGATCGGCTTTAATGCCATAAGTACTCTGGTAACGTTCTTCCGCAGTTTTTGCCATCAGTTTCCCCACTATCTCCGACACCACCGTGGGAATTCGTTCTTTTCCCAAGGCACAGAGGGGTAATGGTTGTTTCGCCAGATGACAGTGGATTAACTCTAAGGCATCAGTTGACCCAAAGGGTAATCTACCCGCCAGTAATTCGTAAAAAGTGACCCCCAGGGAATAGAAATCCGTACGATAATCTAAGCTCCGATTCATGCGCCCTGTTTGTTCAGGAGAAATATAGGCTAGAGTGCCTTCTAAGAGATTAGGACTCTTGAGGCTCGGATTTTCCCGCTGAAGGATGGTGGCAATGCCAAAATCGATAATTTTGAGTTGTTTAGTGGTGGCATTAAAGATGATGTTGGCAGGATTAAGGTCTTTATGAATAATGTTGGCGGCCTGAATTTTACCTAAATGGTCAACTATCTCCATTGCCAAGGGGAGAAATTCCTCTAGGGTCAAGGATTTGCCCTCAAGACATTTTTTCAGGGAAACCGCGCCAAAATCTTCGAGAATAATCACCAAGGTTCTTTGATAACTTTC